>JABIPV010000358.1 GCA_018699075.1 Kordiimonadaceae bacterium
TCTTTGAGTTCCGGCGTACCGTCGGCAGCAGTATATTTGGTTTGCCCTTCATTAATCGCTTTAATCGCTGCTTCTTTTACATAGTCAGCCGTATCAAAATCAGGTTCACCAGCACCAAGGCCGATAATATCTTTTCCTGCGGCCCGAAGCTCAGCTGCTTTAGTTGTAACCGCGATGGTTGGAGAAGGTTTTATACGTGCAAGTGCGTCCGCAATAAATGCCATATTTATATCCATTTTGCTTTTAAGTTAAAATCAATTTGGAAATTAGATTAAGTTGCAAAATAGTGCAAGAGAGAGATTGCAATAAGAACAAAATGGCACCATATTAGGGGAATGAAACAAGAATATACCCTTAAATCACCAACAATTGACCAACCGCGCGAATATTATGATCGTCCGGCGAAAACCGAAGGCGGCATAAAGTTCAAAATCGAATCTGAATTTGAACCCGCTGGTGACCAACCAAATGCGATTAAATCACTTACTGAAGGGATTAATGATGGCCTCACGGACCAAGTTCTATTAGGTGTTACCGGGTCAGGTAAAACCTACACCATGGCCAAGATCATAGAAGGGACCCAGCGCCCTGCCCTGATCATGGCCCATAACAAAACATTGGCCGCGCAGCTTTACGGCGAGATGAAAAGCTTCTTCCCCAATAATTCGGTGGAATATTTCGTTTCATACTATGATTATTATCAACCGGAAGCTTACGTTGCGCGCTCGGACACTTTCATTGAAAAAGATGCCAGCATAAATGAAAGCATCGACCGCATGCGCCACGCCGCCACCCGCGCGATATTTGAACGGGACGATGTGATTATCGTTGCAAGTGTATCTTGTATTTACGGTATGGGTGCCGCTGAAACATATCTACAAATGGCAATCCAGTTTGAATTAGGCATGCTTTATGATCAACGGCAGCTACTTCGTGATCTTGTGGGACTTCAGTATAAACGTAATGACATTTCCTTTACCCGTGGATCGTTCCGTGTACGCGGTGATGTGATTGAAATATTCCCTTCTCATTTCGAAGACCGCGCATGGCGGCTTGACTTTTTTGGTGATGAGCTGGAAAAAATGACTTTGTTTGACCCCCTCACCGGTGAGAAAATCGAAGAGCTTAAATCCATCAAAGTTTATGCCAACAGCCATTATGTCACCCCCGGCCCGAGCATGGATCAAGCGATCAAAACCATCAAATCGGAGCTCGAGCGAACCTTAAAAATTTACGGTGAACGTGGCATGTTGCTTGAAGCGGCAAGGCTTGAGCAACGAACAAAATTTGACCTTGAAATGCTCACCGCCACTGGTGTTTGTGCGGGAATTGAAAATTATTCGCGTCATTTAACTGGACGTAACCCTGGAGAGGCACCTCCAACGTTATTTGAATATCTACCTGAAAACATGCTTCTTTTCATGGACGAAAGCCACGTAAGTGTGCCGCAAATCGGCGGTATGTCGAAGGGCGACTTTGCCCGTAAGTCTACCTTATCCGAATTTGGTTTTAGGCTGCCTTCTTGTATGGATAACCGGCCGCTTAAATTTAGCGAATGGGAATATTTCCGTCCCCAATCAGTTTATGTGTCTGCTACCCCCGGCAAATAGGAACTTGAACAAACTGGTGGCGAATTTGTCGAACAAGTGATTAGGCCAACCGGCCTTATCGATCCACCCGTTGAAATCCGCCCCGTGGAAAGCCAAGTTGATGATTTGCTACATGAAGTTCAGGATGTTATCAAAAATGGCCACCGCGTCCTTGTCACCACGCTTACGAAACGCATGGCAGAGGATTTATCAGAATATATGCATGATAGTGGCCTTAAAGTACGCTATATGCATTCGGACATTGATACATTGGAACGTATTGAAATCATTCGAGATTTAAGGCTTGGCGTATTTGATATACTGATCGGCATTAACCTGCTTAGAGAAGGTTTGGATATTCCAGAAACAGGTTTAGTTGCCATATTAGATGCGGATAAAGAAGGTTTCTTACGTTCTGAAACATCTTTAATACAAACCATCGGTCGCGCGGCGCGTAATGTCGACAGTAAAGTAATTTTATACGCCGATAAAGAAACCCGCAGCATCAAAGCCGCCATGGCAGAAACCGATCGCCGCCGCGAAATTCAAGAAGCTTTTAACACAGAGCATGGCATTACCCCAGCAAGTATTAAAAAATCCATCGGTGATATCATTGGTGACAGGGCCGAAGGCGATCATGTCACCGTTGATCTGGGCACATCTCAAACCAATAATCTAGTTGGTCATAACCTAAGGTCCTATATTGAAGGACTTGAAAAAACCATGATTGAAGCCGCTGGAAATCTCGAATTTGAAGATGCGGCAAGACTAAGAGACGAGATTAAGCATCTGGAAGAAAAAGAGCTGGGGATTGATTTAAAACATCCCGTCATGCAGCACTTAAAACCAGAAGGCAGATCGACTATGGGTAAGCCCGGAACTCGCAAGTACAGGAAAAAAGGTAAGAGCCCGACAAGAAGAACCTTTTAATTTCCTCTTGACCTCCCCCGTTCAAAGATTACCATGTTTTATATAAAAATAAGGGTGGTAAGATGTTCGAATATAGCAAAGAATTCATTGATAATAAAATTGACCGCAGAACCTTTATGTCAAAACTTAGGGACGCTGGCATTTCAACCGTAGGTGCGGGCACCATCGCCAGCAGCCTTTCCGTAAATGCCGCCGCAATTGGCGCAGATGAAGTTCCAGAACAAAGCCGAATTGTAAGTGGCCTTACGGGCGGCGAAGTTATGGCAGAGTTTCTGATTGAATGGGATGTGCCTTATGTTTTTGGCCTTGCAGGGTCAGAAGAAGTAGGCTTCTTAGATGCGCTGGTTGATCGCCCCAATTTAAATTATGCCACATGCATTCATGAAAATGCCGCTATGGCCATGGCAGACGGTTATTCACGTGCCACCGGTAAAACATCGATCGTGCAACTTCATTCAGTGGCCGGAGCCGCTTATGCGCTTGGTCAAATGGTTAGTTGTTACCGCGACAGAACTCCTGTCGTTGTGACAGCAGGTCGTCAGGCCACCGAATACCGCGGTAGCAATGGTTTCTTGGAAGCCCCGAACCTTCATAAATTACCTTCAGACTATGCCCAATGGACATGGGATGTGACATCGGCCCAAACCATACCGGAAACACTTCGTCGCGCATTTATGCTTTCAGAAGCACCACCTGGGGGGCCAACTTTCTTGACTTTTTCTAAGGATCATTGGGAAACCAAAGTGGATAATGTGGAAATCATTCCAAGGTCCAGATCAAAAGTAGATATTGATGTTGCCCCACGTGATGAAGATGTTAAACGCATTGTGGATTATCTGGTTGCTGCAAAACGTCCGATGCTATTCCTCGATGATGATTGTGTTCGCCACGAAATTAGTGCTGAAGTTCAGGAGATAGCCGAATTGGTCGGTGCTGCCGTATCACTTGGCGCGCGCATGCCTATTGTTTATCCAAATACCCATTCTCATTTTGTCGGCAATTTCGGCATTGATCAAAGCCTCGCCCAATCAATAGATTGTTTCTGGGCCCTTGGCGGGCATATGTTTAAGGTGGTCAATAAGGCAAAAATTCCGTGGGTTAAGCGCACGGCGAAGATTATTCATACCAGTCTTGCAGGTTCCGAGGTGGGCCGTAATTATCCAGTTGATCTGGCCTGCGTTGCGGGTGTTAAAGCCACGACACGTGCCGTGATTAAAGAATTAAAGGCCCGTAACATTAATGGCCAAGATGACAGCTGGGTTCACGAATATAGTATTAAACGCCGTACTATGCTTGATCAAAAAGCCAACGATGAATGGGACGCCCCCGTAATTTCCACATCACGTTTGATGAAAGAACTTGATACGCAGATAGCCGATGATGCGTTGATGACGACGGAGCTTATCTTAAGCAAATATCATTTCTGGGATTATTTCAGCATTGATCATACAAAACCATTTGGTGAGCGCCGCCACAACTATGCCACCAATTCCGGCGTGCTTGGCTGGGCTCTCGCTGCTTCAATTGGAATTAAAATGGGTCGCCCTGATAAGGAAACTTGGTGCCTTACAGGTGACGGTGCTTTTAATTTTGGCTCACAAGCCCTTTGGAGCGCGTCGCGTTATGATGTGCCCATTGGTATTGTGATATTTAACAACGGCGAATATGGCGCTAACCGTAAAGCGCAAAATTTTTATAAAGGCCGAACGTCACAGACCGGAAACTACATTGGTGTAAACCTTAAACATCCCGATATTCAATATGCTAAAATGGCGGAAAGCTATGATATAAAAGGCGAGCGTGTTGAAAACCCGGAAGATCTTAAAGACGCCATCGCCCGTTGCCGAGCAGAAATGGCCCGTGGCCGCCCTTACGTTCTTGATGTGCGTATCGAACGCTTTGGCCAAGGTATGGACAGTGAATATTATGATTACTTCTCATTAGCGGATGAATAACTATGAATTTGAAATATATTCAAACAACATCGATGTTCATATTAATGCTTAGTGCATGTAGCCAAGATGATATGACGGTATCTGACATTGAAATTCATAAATCAGGTTTTGAGGCAACTGACCATGAAAGTTTCACCACAGGAGCTTTGATTGAACAAGACGGATGGTTTGCTTATTTAGACGCAAACGAAGAAGCTGCCTCGGTTTCTAATGATATGGCAAAACTTGGTAAAAACAGTCTAAAAATTGACGGCTCTAAGGTTAAACAACATCCTTACGGCGTAGTTGGTGGTTTTTACGGTCGAAAATTAAACTATGATCCACTCCAATCTAAAACGCCTATCATTGAATTATCTGCAGATTTAAATTTATTAGGCGACGATGTGGGAAACAACCAATGTGACGGCGGCATAGCACTTATACTAGACGGCGACATTTATATTGGGGTTGGTGCCACCGCGGATGATGTAGTGCGTTTCTTTTTTGCAAATCAAAATGGTGTCGAAGCATTCGGCCCTATTTATCAAACTGGTGAATGGGCGAACATACGTGCGGTTTTTGATTTTGAAAACAAAATGGTTAAAGGGTATATAAATGATGAATTTATTGCTCAAATCCCCTTTACTAAGAACACGCCTGAAACTGTAACAGCCGTTGGCATGATGATGGTTGCCGGACCTAATAAAGAAAATATAAGTCCAACTGATATGACTGGTGTCACTAGTTATGTTGATAATTTAACCGTCAGCGCACATACAAGGATAAAATAATAATAATCCTTCATAATGTATTAGATCACGAATTAAACATCACTCGTTAATTAACCCAAGGAAAGTTCCCACGGCTGGCTTTGACGTTCTCTAACCTTACTTCTTCACCTTGCCCACTTGGCAACCATATGGCATATCCGCCATTATTATAAAAATCCCAGCGATCAAGTACATAGGGTGCTGCACAGTTTATTTCAACGGGAACAAGGCTGACGATAACGTCTGCTGTTTGGCAATCTTCCGTGAGGGCTTGTTCATTTTGCACTAACGAAATCAATAAATTATCTGCACGCGTTGGCCTGTATAGACAACTTAGTGTATCACAGCTCAATTCCCTGCCTTCTGAGTTTTCAGGCGCGAATGTATCATACTTCCATCTTACCACTTCATCTTGGCCAAGGCGTTGTCGCCAACGGTCCTTGACGATGCGGCTGGCATTTAATTTGGATAAACTGATGCTATTGTCTTCACCGCGAAGTCCTATCATTTTACCGCCATTATCGATCAATATATCCGGTTGAATATATGTAGCCCCTAATATTACACCTGCAATCATTACTGGAATCCCAAGATATCGCCATTTCAAGCGCCATATACCAAGCCACAAGGCACCAACGACCAACAATATCAGTGCTGTTCCATCAATCGCAGGGATTTCCATTGTTGCCCCCGGCAAGTTTGACACCCAATAAGCAGTTGCCATGATCACTTCTAGCCCCCATGACATGGGGACAAGAGCAAGCCATTCAAGTCCAAATGGCATCAACACCAATGTCACGACGATCCACGGCATCACCCATGAACCCATCACCGGCATGGCGATCAAATTGGCAAGCAGGCCGAATAACACCACTTTGTTAAAATGATAAAGGGCGAATGGGGCAATCGCCACTTCAGCAATTAGTGAGGTAAATAAACTACCGATGATAAAATATAGTATTTTTTGCCGAAAGCCTGCATTACCGCGAAACTTATTCATGAAATCATTTCCGAAACGCTCAAAAACAATCACCAAGGCGACTACCGCCGCAAACGACATTTGGAAACTAACGCCAATTAAGGCTTCCGGACTGGTGATAAGGATATATGTCGCCGCAATGGCCACTAACCTTAAAGAAATTGCCTTCCGGTCGGTGAGGACATCGCCAAAAACGATGATCACCATTATGAAAGCGCGAATGGTCGGAATGGATGCGCCACTAATGAATAAATAGCCAAGCCCCGCGAGTGCTGCAATGATCGCCGCCCATTTCTTAATCGGGTAATTTAAGGAGGCCTTTGCAGATAATGAAAGTAATAAACGTGCCATATAAAATACAACACCACAGAGTAACCCCATATGAAGACCGGATATTGCCAATAAATGAGCAAGGCCCGCATTACGCATGGCTTCTGCTAACTCATCAGGCATACCTCCCCTAATACCGGTAATCAGTGCCGCTGCTAAGGTTCCCGTTTCGCCCGGGATTTGAAATTTAATTCTTTCGGCCATGCGTTGGCGCATTTGACTATATTTCGCGCTAAAATCGCTGTTTCTTTCTGTTATGGTCAAAGCAGACACACCGTAGCCCACGGCGCTTAAGCCTTGAAACCAAACTTGCCGTGCGTAATCATAATCACCCGGCATGGACGGTCCTGGCGGCGGCATTAATCCAGCTCGAATTTCAATTTTGTCACCTACATAAGGCATTTGATCAAATTTATTGACCCGCACGTTGACTAAGTTTAACGGATTTGTTCCCCTGATCATTGTATCTCGCAGCGTAAGACGCAATTTTCCATCATCATACATATGCACGTTTTGAACTGTACCTGTAATATTCGTCGGTCTTAATTCTTTATCCAATGTCACTGTTGCTAATGATATAACGCGGTAACTGGCAAGGCCATAGCCCGCGCCAATAAATACTACAGCCAAAATTAAATATTTTAAAA
>JABIPV010000247.1 GCA_018699075.1 Kordiimonadaceae bacterium
AAACAAAAAATCAGCACCATTGAGCGTATTGACACAAAAACCGCTTACAAAATTCGTGCAAACGTTGTTGATATCACGCAGCGTAACAATATTTCTGTTGCAATCAATGAGTGGGTTACAGCGCAAAATTTTGATAGTCGTGTTGAAGTTAAATTTGCCGGCACAGATGAAGAGCAAGCAGAATCAATGGCCTTCCTTGCAAAAGCTTTTGTCTTTGCTCTCTTCCTTATGGCGCTTATTCTTGTGACACAATTTAATAGCTTCTATCATTCAGGACTTATCCTGCTTGCGGTTCTCCTATCCACTGCGGGTGTGCTTTTAGGTATTATGATTACTGGTCGTACATTCCAGATTATCATGACAGGTGTTGGTATTATCTCCCTTGCGGGGATTGTGGTGAATAACAACATCGTGTTGATTGATACATATGCGCGCTTAAAAGAAAGCGGCATGGAAGCCTATGAAGCAATCGTTCAAACAGTGGCACAACGTTTACGGCCTGTGATGCTGACGACCTTAACAACCATCATTGGTTTGCTTCCGATGGTCTTTATGGTCAATATAGACTTTGCAGGACGTAAGGTTGAGGTTGGTGCCCCATTCGGTGCGTTCTGGGTTGATTTAGCGATCGCCTTATCGTTTGGATTATTGTTTGCAACAGTACTTACATTGCTACTTACACCTTGTATGTTGGCTTTGCGGGTTAAATTTTCAAAGAAATACCGTGAATCAAATTTAAAGCCACTTGCGGGCGGCGCTCCACAGGCGGCTGAATAAAAAAACTAATCTTTTTTGCGTAAAGTCAGAATTGCAATTGTCGGGATGGAAATAACATAGACCATTCCGACAACTGACATGGTCATCCAAAGATGTGTCATCAACAGTGATGCTAAAATACCAATACCAATCAGCACAAATAGAACATGTTCTTTATGAATTTTCAGGCTTTTAAATGAAAAAGTAGGTAAGCGGCTAACTGTAAGCAAACAAATTACGCCCATATAAGCTGAACAAATTTTTGGATCTGCCAAAAATTCATATCCGAATTCAAATGAAAGAATCATTGGCCATAAAGCAAGTGCCGCAGAAGCAGGTGCTGGAATTCCTGTATAATAGCCAGCTTTCACTTCTGCACCGAGCTCATCATCTTTCATAACCGTATTAAAGCGTGCAAGCCTCAGGGCCATACAAATGGCAAACATAAGTGACATTAACCAGCCAACGCCACGAAAGTCACTTAGTACCCACATATACATAATAAGAGCTGGTGAGACACCAAAACTAATCACATCTGATAAACTATCAAGTTCAGCGCCAAATTTACTGGTCCCTTTAAGAAGTCGAGCGACGCTACCATCAAGGCCATCGAAAACGCCTGCCACAAGGATTGCCGTAACAGCAGATTCCCACTGTCCCAGATAAGCAAACCTTACGCCAAACATTCCGGCACATAAAGCAAGCACAGTTATTGCATTTGGAGCTAAACTTCTAACGGGGATATGGAAACGTGCTTTTTTTTCAGGCATATTTTTATCTTATTTCACCAGATCTATTTTTTTCACGCCCTTTTTCATTGGCAATAACGGTTTCACCAGCAATAGCGGTTTGGCCTACAGATACTAATGAATGCACGCCTTTTGGCAAGTATACATCTACACGGCTTCCAAAACGAATAAGACCGAAACGCTCCCCAGCTTTCATTTCTTTACCATCCTCTGCCCAACATAATATGCGCCTAGCAACGAGGCCAGCGATTTGGACAAAGGCAATATTTTTCCCGGAAGTGGTTTCCATTAGAATTGCGTGTCTTTCGTTATCTTCACATGCTTTTTCTAGGGAAGCATTCAAATATTTACCAGGTGTATATGCTTGGCGGATTATTTTTCCATCAACAGGCACGCGGTTCACGTGAACATCAAATACGTTCATAAAAATTGTCACGCGGGTACAAGTATCTGTACCCATTTCAAGTTCCGCTGGCGGCACGCCTTCTTTAACAGACTGCACAACGCCGTCCGCAGGTGCAATCACAAGGCCTTCTTTTTGCGGAGTAATACGTTCAGGGTCACGGAAAAAATAAGCACACCATAATGTAAGAATTATTCCAATGGTGACCAGAAAATCAGAATCCATTAAAAAGAATAAAAACGTAACCACTGCAAATACACCAATAAACTTATGGCCTTCTCTGTGAATGGGTACGAAAACGGAAAGGATGGTTTCCATAATACTATTTCCTGTGTAATTTTATTTGTTCTTAAGTTTAATCGATAATCATTAACTTCACTTTATGCAAGCATTTCGTCATTTTTTTCTAATTCTATAAGTTTCTGCTGCACTTCATCCAACTGCTGTTGTTTTTGCCACATTTGATAATATTTACCTTCTTGTTCAAGCAGAGCCGTATGATTTCCTCGCTCCACAACTTCGCCATTATCAAGTACAAGTATTTCATTCACATTGATTATTGTTGAAAGTCTGTGGG
>JABIPV010000390.1 GCA_018699075.1 Kordiimonadaceae bacterium
ACGCTTAGAAATATTATAGGAGCAATACTGCCCATGCTCCGAAGCTGAGTAAGTTCATTTTGTACAAACCAACTTGACATTTGTTCAGTTCGGTCAAAGGAAATAAGACCGCCGTAAGGTTTTAAAATGGTGTCCAGTTCCGATTTTATATTATCCACATTAGCACCGCGGCTAACAGAAAGCGCCACATCGTTAAAAGCCCCGTCCATATTAACTGCCGCCTCAAGCGCACGTAAACTCATCCAAAACACCCCAAAACGTTTATCATCAGGGAATAACGAACCCGGCGCCATTGAGTAAACATATTCAGGGGAAAGGACGATACCGACAATTTTAAGGTCACGTTTGTGGCCATTAATGATCATGCTAACACTGTCACCTAAAGTAAAATTATGAGCGTTAACAAACGCGTCGCCTGCTAATACCGAACCTTCTTCATCCGGGCGCAGCATACGTCCTTGCTTTAAGTATATATTATTTAATAAAGGTTCGCGGTTATCGGGGATTGATATCAGCCGCCCTGTGGCAGGCTCTTCCATTCCGTCTACTTGAATAATTGCCCCGAATGTGACGCGGGTTTCTACTTGGGAAACCCCGTCGATTTGTTGAATTTGTTCTCTAACGCCAAAAGGCACCCGCTTGGCATTGGCAAAAACATCGGCAAATTGGAAACGATCATAATATACATCGCGTCCCAGCTCTAAACTATCCACCACACTGAAGGACAGAACAAACGTCATAATGCCTGATGCCATAACAAAAATAATTGCCACAAGCTGCCCTTTGATATTCCAGAGGTCACGCAATAATTTTTTGTTAAGGGCCGTTATCATATCATCACCAACCGATTTCATTTATGGGTTTGGGGTGTTCATTTGTCACCACACGGGACACTTTGCCATCCGCAAAATAAATCACCCGGTCCGCGACATCAGCAATTGACGCATTATGGGTAATAATGATGGTTGTGGTACCGTAAGTACGGTTGACATTCTGCAACGCTTCCAGCACCAAAATACCCGTTTCACTATCAAGTGCGCCCGTAGGTTCATCACAAAGGAGGACTTCTGGCCGTTTTGCAATCGCCCGGGCGATGGCGACACGTTGTTGTTCGCCGCCGGAAAGCTGCGACGGGAAATGATTTAATCGATCAGTGAGTTTGACCGTTTTTAACGCTTCCTTGGCGGGCATGGGATTAAGGCCAATATCGGTGATCAGCTCAACATTTTCCAGTGCGGTTAAGCTGGGCACTAGATTATATGACTGGAACACAAACCCCACATGTTCGCGGCGAAAATAAGTGAGTTCCCGGTCAGTCATGGCGGCGAGAGCTTCGCCCTTAAATTCAACATTCCCAGATGTAGGTTGATCCAAACCACCGATGATATTTAAAAAAGTAGACTTACCTGAACCGGAAGGCCCCAGTAGAACAATAAGTTCCCCTTTAGGGATTTCCATGGTCACACCGCGCAGCGCATGAACAAGGGTATCTCCCATTCCATATTGCTTGGTGATTTCATTTGTTTTAAAAACGATGCCTTCTTCGGCCATAAGCGTCTCACCTTAAAAGTAAGTCTTTTATCAACAGCTTAGATATATATAATTCATATGGTAATCACCTTGATATGTATCAAGTTAAGTATATTTTACTGATAAATCCATTTAAGCAACCAAGGGTCCTGAGTTGACCTTTGAAATTCCTTTAGTTTGACTTTATGGGCCTCTAGAATATCTTTAAATTCTGGGTCATCAGCCAGATTTTTGCTTTCAAGAGGGTCTTTCTCAATGTCGAAAAGCTCAAATTCCGGGCGGTGCATATAGGCTTCAACTGTGCGCGGGCCATACATAGCGTCTTTTCCCTGCCGATAAGAGCGTTGCCATGTTGGAGATTCCCAAAGATCAGCGGCGGCCGGGAACGTAAGGCCGTGGGCAATATTCCAAATAAGTTTATATTTTCGCCCCCTCACCACCCTCATTGGATAGTACATTTGAATTTCATGAAAGGTATGAGACGCAAAAATCTCATCCCTTCCCTCCGGATGCTCTTGATCAAGTACAGGGAGTAATGATTGACCATGAAGCCCGTGACTTTCATCCAAATCTGAACTTATCGGCTCTAACATTATTTGTTTATTATAAGTGGGTTCATCAATACCGGCAAAATCTAATATTGTCGGCGTGATATCCACCCAACTTATCAGGGCGTCATTGGCAATACCACGGTTAAGACTATCAGGATGACGAACGATAAGTGGTGCATTGAGGCCTGCATCATAAGTAGTTGTTTTCGCCCCCGGAAAAGCGATGCCATGATCTGACATATATATAATCAACGTGTCATCGTATTTGCCAGCTTCTTTAAGGATTTCGATCACCTTGCCAAAGCCCTGATCCATCCGCGATACCGCTTGATAATACTCTGCAAGTTCAATCCGTGAAATATCCGTGTCCGGTAAGAAATCATGTACAATCACGTCTTTAGGATCATAGGTCACAGCTTCTATTTTTTGTGCACCGGGACTTAAGTTGCCAAAATCATCAGGCGTATCAATGTCATCAAGCCCTGCCCGACTGCCGTCTTGAAGAAAACGTCCTCCGCGGTGCGGGTCACTGGTGGCGAAATATAAGAAAAATGGTCTTTCGTCATCCGAGTTAATAAAACCTGACGTCCCTTCTGCCATTTCAACAGAACTGCGGTACGGACTATGAAGGCGTTGCTCAAACTTATAAGTTTGATCAGAACCCACATGAAACTTTTCTGCACTCGCAGTTCTATATCCACTTTCTTGAAGAAGTACTGGTAACGTTTTTAAATCTTCCCAAGTATTAAACCGGTGAAAATCATGTAAATGACCATATTGCCCCGTACGGTGGTTCTGAAGTCCGGTTAGGATTACTGAACGGCTAGCACTACAGCTTGCCGTCGTGGCAAAGGCATTGGTAAAGTGAACACCATCCGCCGCCAGTGCATCTAAAGCGGGTGTTTGAATGATATCATTACCATATGCCCCAAGGTCCGGGCTGTGATCATCTGAGACGAGCAAAACTATATTACGCTTGGTTGAAATTTCCTGCGCCGCAACATTAGACACATTAAAGATCAAAAACCCATATATGAAAAATTTGACAATACTATTCATTATTAACTTTCATTATATTTTGAATAATTTTCCAGCTTTTTTCTGTTGCATCAGCGTCATATTTTGATCCCGCAGCTACATTTGCGGCATTTGGTATTGAGTGATCAAATGTATGGGTAGAACCTTCAAATATATCAACCGACAAATCTTTACTCACAATTGGGTATTTTTCTTTATAAGAAATGCAAGTTTGTTCATCGATATATTGATCATTGTCGCCAAGAAGCATGGCGGCGCTTACATCTAGGTCCCAAGGTTCCATACAGGGGGCATAAAACATAAACGCGCCTTTAAGCCCGTCAATTCCACCAATTGGCCATGTTTCAAGCCCTATAGGGGCGGTTTTATTTGATGCAAAGGCCAGCGCGGCCCAAATGGTCATGGCTCCATGTGAAAAGCCCGCCACATATATTTCGTCATTTTTAATATTTTCAAAGTTTTTGGCATAATCAAGGGTAGAAATGACATCAGACGCCCGTTGCCACGGCAACATAGCCTGCATATTACAGGCATCTTCCCAGTTAATCCCACGACCAGAATAACTATCCACACTGATCATCGCGATGCCTTCATTATTAAAGCGTCTCGCCCATTCCTGTTCATGTGACAATGTGGGTCCGCTACAGCCATGGAAAAACAGCATGGCCGGAAACGGGCCGTCTCCGTCTGGCATATAAATATTGTCATGAGGACGCAGTTCTGAATTTATGGCGTTCATTGTTGTAAGGGCAATATCTTGTCGTGCGGCATTACGCACATTCATAATCGCCTCATCTACTTGGCCACTTTCTACCATTTCTTCTAAAGTTGGCGCCTTTTGTTCACTGCATGAAGCGATTAATAAAACGGCCGCGATGCTTAAGGCTAATTTTTTAATTTTCAATGCGAAAACCAACTTTTAACTCTACTTGATAATGGGCGACTTTTCCGTCTCTTATATGGCCGCGTGTGCCGATTACTTCAAACCAATCCATATTCTTAAGGGATTTACCCGCAACTTCTACTGCGTTTTCAATTGCCGCTTCAATAGAATCCGGCGAACTACCGACGAGTTCGACTTTTTTATAAACGTGACTACCCATTATTTTCTCCTGATTATTTTTGTATGAAGGAAAAACCATAAGCTAAAAATGATCAATATACAATTGGCAGATAAATTTAAGTTAATTCACCCTTACCCTGCATTTCCTCATGTTTTAAAGCTTCTTCATGTTTTCCCCACATTAAATTCATTTAAAAATACCAACTTAACATCAAAACTTCATTTCCCCTTCAAGCACGCATTTTGAGAGAGGCCTATAACTATTATCAGCGACCCAACAAATTTATTTAATAGAATTAAACATAGGAAAAAGACGATGAATATGATGAACAGAGTAATGGTAGAAGAGAGAATTACTGCCATGAATGAAGGGGTAGTTGAAGTTCCTGATTTCAATTACCAAGATAAAAGAGCCTACAGGCTTACGAATATTGATATGCTACGAGGTCTGGTTATCCTGATCATGGCCCTTGACCATGTTCGGGACTTTATGATGATGGGAGGGGTTCAAGACCCGATGGCCCAACCAGACATAAGTGCCGGATTATATTTCACCCGTTGGATCACGCATTTCTGTGCGCCCGTATTTATTTTCCTTGCCGGAACATCGGTAGGCTTAATGTCTGCACGTAAATCAGCAAAGGAAATTGGCGGTTTTGTACTTAAACGCGGTTTATGGCTGATCTTTATGGAAGTCACCTTAATTTCAACTGCCTGGACCTTTACCCCTTTCGGTGAAGCGGCCGTTGGTGGCAGCACCATTATTGTTCTACAAGTAATTTGGGCATTAGGTGTCAGCATGATCGTACTTGCCGGGGCTCAATTCATGGGACCACGTGCTTGCTTAATTCTCGGTGCCGCAATAATCCTAGGCCATAATCTACTTGATCCAATTTGGCCTAATTTAGCCATGTTCGGTGCAGGTACAGATGCATTCTGGACGACAATCCATTCACAAAACTCACTGTTCATTGATCAGTATTATGTGAACACAGTTTATCCAGCTTTACCCTGCATCGGCATTATGTTGTTAGGATACGGAACGACCTTTATTTTCCAAAAATCACCTAAACAAAGAGACGCGTTTTTGATTAAAACCGGCCTGGTATTTTTGGCGGCCTTTGTCACTATTCGCTTTTTGGATATTTACGGTGACCCTAACCCATGGCAGGTTCAGGAATATGGTGCGTTGGCGACCTTCTTTGATTTCATGAACGTCAGCAAATACCCCGCCAGCCTTTTATATATTCTTGCGACACTTGGTGTGATGGCACTTGTCTGTTCACAAGCCGATAAACTTAAAGGATGGCTTAAAGATACGCTGGTAATGTTTGGCCGGGTTCCCTTCGCTTTTTATGTGCTTCATTTATACCTCATCCACGCCATGGCGGTATTGCTTGGTATGGGTCAAGGATTTGAATTTAACCAAATGATGCACTTTTTTCCATTTTATCCCGAAGGATACGGTGTGGGTCTAGTGGAAGTTTATGTCGGATGGGTTCTTGTGATCGCCATACTTTACCCCTTCTGCAAATGGGTCGCAAAAATCAAAAGCACCCGCAAAGACTGGTGGTTAAGTTACGTGTAGGAAAAAAAGTTTTCCCACCCACTGTGCCATCCTTTGATTTATTTCAAAGGGTGGCATTTTTTCTTACAGCCGCTAAATCTGCACGCTCCTGATAATACTATTAACCACTTTGCCGTCTTTTTTATGGGTTTCATAAATATGCACTTGGTTTATGGGTGTTTTAATTGGCTGCTGATTTACGTCAAATTCTTCGGGTGATATTTTATTCTTTTTAAGCCGTGCAAGGGTGACGTGGGGGCGAT
>JABIPV010000008.1 GCA_018699075.1 Kordiimonadaceae bacterium
AAGCACTTACATAACAAAAAACTATACAAATAATTATCCAAACTAGTCCTAATATTCTCCGTGTTTGATTACTCTTACGACCTATATTTAAAATAGATTCGCCTGCCATTAGAAGACCTGCCATCCATGTTACGGGATGAGGGATACGGTTATAAAGCCACTTAGGATCACCTACGATCCCATCAATCATTATCGCGTAAAGGAGAATAAGACTCATGATACAGGGGTTGCCATTCGCAACATTTCATCAATATCCAAATGATGTTCCATCTCATCTGCCAAAATATCTAACGCCGTTTCTACTTGATTTAAGAAAGAAGTTTCTATCATTCTTCCACCCCGATACTGCGCCAGGAACTTTGCCCTAAACTTGTCATTAATAAAGAGCCCGTGCAAATAAACGCCAGATACACGCCCGTCTTCGGACATAGCTCCTAAAGCCATATCTGCTTTTTGTAAAAAAGGTCTCAGAGTACCAGGGCCTGTGGTTTCACCCATATGAATTTCATAGCCTGATGTTTCGCAGTCTAAATGCGCAGCATATGCCTTGGTCTTACAAACCACTTTTTCAGGCTTTATCACAGTTTCAATGGATAATAATCCCAATCCCTCGTGTGTACCCGCCACCCCTTCAATTTCTTCAGGGTCTGAGACATTCGTACCTAAGATTTGGTAGCCGCCACAAATACCGAGCACTGAACCACCGCGTCTTACATGAGTCGACAGGTCAATATCCCAACCATTTATCCTGAAAAATTTTAAATCAGAAATTGTTGATTTTGTCCCTGGAATAATAACAAGTTTTGCCTCACAAGGAAGTGGTTTCCCCGGTGCAACAAAGCGAACATCTACGTCAGGTTCCAATATTAATGGATCAAGATCATCAAAGTTGGCAATGCGAGATAACATGGGCACTGCTATGATCAATTTCTTTTCTTCGCTACTTTTTGAATGATCCAAAACAACGGCATCTTCTGCGGGAAGTTTGTTAACCGCTGGAACAAAAGGTAAGATGCCGAAATTCTGCCAACCAGTATGTTCGGTCATCGTAATTAGTGCATCATCAAAAAGGCTAACATCACCGCGGAATTTATTAATGATATAACCTTTTATAAGTTGCTTTTCAGATGCAGATAAAAGCTCATAAGTGCCTACAATTGATGCGATAACACCTCCGCGGTCAATATCACCTATAAGAACAACTGGTGTGTTCGTTGCTTCTGCGAAGCCCATATTAGCAATATCATTTTCGCGTAGGTTTACTTCAGCGGGGCTACCTGCGCCCTCAACAATAACAATGTCCGCTTGTTCTTTTAATATTTCAAAGCTCTCAATCACCTTTGACAGAAGTTCTAGTTTTTTTTCACGAAAATAGGATGTATCCCCCATACCGTGCACTTTACCATGAACAATAATCTGCGCCCCCACATCTGACTGGGGCTTAAGGAGTACTGGGTTCATATGTACAGTGGGCTCAACACCGCAAGCCATAGCTTGCAATGCCTGTGCGCGACCAATTTCACCGCCGTCTTCTGTAACGGCAGCATTATTGGACATATTTTGTGGCTTAAAAGGACGTACGGTCATGCCTCGTTTTACAAGTGCACGGCATAGCCCTGCCACAAGAACAGATTTACCGACATCCGATCCTGTACCTTGAAGCATTAGCGAAAGCGTCATATTAACTACCTCGCTTTATATGATGTGCGATTAAGAAATCTTCGCCATTATCGGCCCAGCGGGAAGCACGAATACCAAAAACGTCCCTCAGATTTTCATCGTTTAAAATAACATCGGGCGTATCTTGACCCAGCATTTGTCCTTCATTTAACAAAATTATGCGATCACAATAACGAAGCGCCAAGCTTAGATCATGCATTACCACCATGACACCATGATTATTGTTGCTTAAATTTTTTAGTATCCCCATCACCTGCAATTGATGCGCGGGATCAAGTGACGCCACTGGCTCATCTGCCAAAACATATGGAGCACCCGTGGCCAGCACTCTTGCCAAAAGAACCCGAGCACGTTCCCCGCCAGACAATGTTGTAACCAAACGACCTCTTAAGGAAGAACAATCAGTTCGCTCAATGGCATAATCAATCGCGATTTCATCATCAACGGATAATTTTTGCCATGGATTTAAATGAGGCACTCTTCCCAAAGCGACAATATGTTCCACGGTTAGCGGCCAATGGACAGGCGCTCCTTGAGCGGCATATGACATTTTTTGTGCGCGTTTTTTTAGGCTAAGATCTTTTAGATCGGTGCCATCAATAAACACTTCACCTGATTTCATCTGCACAAGACCTAAAATACTTCTGAGCAGGCTACTTTTACCAGCGCCGTTTGGCCCGATAAGTCCGACTATTTCACCTCTATTAACATCGGCAGAAATATTTTTTAAAATAGATGCGCCGCCTAATTCTAGACTGACATTTTTTATAATTAAACCGCTCATCGCATCGTCTTCCTTGTTTTATAAACAATATAAAGAAATG
>JABIPV010000095.1 GCA_018699075.1 Kordiimonadaceae bacterium
GTGATGACATATTTGATTATATCGAGTTTTTCTACAATCCAAAGAGAAAGCATGGTAACAACGGATTGTTGTCACCGATAGATTTTGAACAACAAACAATAATGAAGTCATAAAGTGTCTAACAAATCAGGGGCACATCACTTTGTATATGAATGACTACCACTGCACTGAGCGGGGCTGTTTTAAAATGATAAGGGGGGTGGGTATGTTTTAACCACCAAAAGGCAATTCAAATTGATCCTGCTGGTAGCTAATTGGTAGCTATTCAAAACAAACGGCCTAGCGCTATTGCGCTAAGCCGTTGTTATTATTGGTGGAGCTAAGCGGGCTCGAACCGCTGACCTCTACACTGCCAGTGTAGCGCTCTCCCAGCTGAGCTATAGCCCCACATATTCATTTATAATCTGGTTTAAATGAAAGGCTTGATTGATGATCGGCGCAATTTATTCACCTTGTGTTACTTAAACAAGGAAACGGTGAAAATATTATTCGTCCGTCGTGCCTTTAGGGATCGGCGCATCAACCACGTCAGCAACATTTGTATCATCATCATCACTAAGAACAACCGTATTGTCTTCAGGTGGGATTACAACATCATCGTCATCGTCTTCTGTCAGAAGGCTATCATCATCTAATAGATCCTCAGCTGCTGCTTCTTCCTTTTTCTTATCACTTTTCTCAGTAATTAATTCAATAGAATGTGTTTTACTTTTCAAAATGATTTCAGGTTTGAACTTTTGCTCGCAGCTGATGCAAACGATCGGCTCAAATTCACCTAAATCATAGAACCGCGTACCACATTTTGGGCATTGACGTTTTTCGCCCCATTCAGCTTTTGCCAAAGTCATTCTCCTCAGAATATATTAACCTGTTTATGGATATGTAACCCATGTGCCAGAGCACGTAAAAAACCATCATTTGCCATTTTATGCGCCAACTGTCAAAGCCTATTATGACAAATCAACGAACTTTAGTGATAAAAGTATAAAAAAGAAGCAAAATTGATGGATAAAAGTGGCACGAATATAAAGTTCTATGCTATTGCACTGTAAAAATAACTTTATGACTTTTGGATAATAAAACGACCAATGACTAAACTATCTTCTTCTTTCGCAGCCCCTCTAAGAGGCAACATTACAGTACCTGGTGATAAATCTATTTCCCACAGATCACTTATCATGGGTACATTAGCCGTTGGTGAAAGCACCATATCCGGTTTACTTGAAGGGGAAGATGTTTTGGGCACAGCATCTGCTTTACGCGCCCTTGGCGCAGATATATATAAAGACGATAATGGCACATGGCATGTGCACGGAGTTGGCATTGGCGGCCTAAAACAACCGACAGAACCATTATATATGGGAAATAGCGGTACAGGCGTGCGATTGATGATGGGACTTGTCGCTACCCACCCGATTAGCGTTTCCTTTACCGGCGATGATTCGCTAACCTCTCGCCCCATGAAGCGCGTCACTATTCCGTTAGAACAATTCGGAGCCACTTTTGAAGGTAATGACAAGGGCACGCTGCCGATCACTGTGATTGGCACAGATAATCCGCTACCGATTACATATGAATTGCCCGTAGCATCAGCCCAAGTGAAATCAGCCGTTATGCTGGCTGGATTAAATACGCCTGGCCGCACGACGGTGATTGAAAAAATCCCGACACGCGATCATTCAGAACGTATTTTTAATTATTTTGGTGTGCCTGTTGAGCAGGACGGCGATCAAATTCATGTCACGGGCCATGCCGAGCTTAAAGCCAAAACCATGGCGGTTCCTGCCGATCCATCATCGGCTTCTTTTTTGATCGTCGCGGCATTGATCTGTGAAGGATCTGATATTTCTATAAAAAATGTCGGCATTAATCCTGCGCGCACTGGACTTTATACGACATTGATGGAAATGGGTGGTGATATTACACTGGAAAATGAACGCCAGGAATGCGGCGAAGATGTCGCCGATATTCGGGTTAAATATTCCAAATTAAAAGGCATTAAAGTACCCCATGAACGTGCCCCCTCAATGATCGATGAATATCCTATTTTATGTGCTGCCGCTGCTTGTGCTTCCGGCGAGACGATCATGCGTGGCATTGAAGAACTCAGAGTAAAAGAATCAGATCGCATTTCCGTTATGGTTGAGGGGTTAAAAAGCTCAGGCGTTAATATAACCGAACATAAAGACGGCATGACCGTTTCGAATTCCACCATTAAAGGTGGCGCAATTATAAAAACGGAACTCGATCACCGCATTGCCATGTCATTCCTGATTTTGGGCCTACGTTCTGAAAAACCGATTACAGTTGATGATGGTTCCGTAATTGAAACGAGCTTCCCCGGCTTTGTTGATCTGCTAAATAGTATCGGAGCAAAACTATGTCCCATCTCGTAATTGCACTTGATGGCCCCGCGGCTTCCGGAAAAGGAACGCTGGCACGTAAACTTGCCAAGCATTTTAATTTGGCCTTACTTGATACGGGGGCATTATACCGGGCCGTCGGATGGAGCGTTCTAAATGATGGCGGCGATCCCACGAGCGAAAAAGATGCTGTAAAAGCCGCTAAAAATATGGGAAATATTGATCTTTCCAATCGGGAACTTAGAACCGAATCAATTGGCGCTGCGGCCTCAAAAGTTGCCAGCATGCCTGCTGTAAGGCAGCTGTTAGTAGATTTTCAACGTACCTTTGCCGATAACCCGCCAAAAGATAAAGACGGTACAATACTAGACGGACGTGACATCGGAACGGTTATTTGTCCCGATGCACAGGTAAAAATATTCATCACCGCAGAGGTTGAAACCCGTGCAAAACGGCGGTTTTTAGAAGAATTTGGCCCCAAAGGCACCGACCAACAATATCTAAATATTCTTGCCGATTTAAAGGCACGTGATGAACGGGATATGACCCGTAGCACTTCCCCCTTAAAACTAGCTGAAAACGCGCACTTGATCGATACAACTAATTCGGATATAGAGGCCGTGTTTGAAGCGACTCGCAAGTATGTTTCAAGCGTAGCGTAGAATAAAATCCAGTTAAATTATCTCTAACCTGTCGTTTTGATAGGATGGAGAGGGTTTTTGTTTTTTATTTTATTAATTTTAACATGTTTTTAAAGACCGTCGGATTCAACCGACTGGCCTACATAAAAGCAGAATGCCCCTCTAAAAAAATGAGGATAAAGCATTCACTATAGAATAGGTAATATATATAATGACTGAACTTAATGTTCCAACAACTGATGACTTCGCAGCAATGCTTGAAGAGTCACTTGGTCCTGAAGGCAAGTTTGACGGAAAAGTTGTCACAGGCACCATCATCGCAGTAGATAAAGAATCTGCGACAATCGACATCGGGCTTAAAGCCGAAGGTCGTATCCCACTTAAAGAATTTGCCGATCACGGACAATCTGCTGACCTTAAAGTCGGTGACACAGTAGAAGTTTTCGTTGAACGTATTGAAAATGCTAAAGGCGAGGCTATGTTGTCTCGTGAAAAAGCACGCCGTGAAGAATCATGGACACTACTTGAAAAATCACACGAAGCAGAAGAGCGCGTTAACGGCGTTATCTTTGGCCGTGTTAAAGGCGGCTTCACCGTTGACCTTTCTGGTGCTGTTGCATTCTTACCAGGCAGTCAAGTTGACGTTCGTCCAATCCGCGACGTAACGCCACTTATGAATATTGAACAGCCGTTCCAAATCTTAAAAATGGATCGCAAGCGTGGTAACATCGTTGTTTCACGTCGTGCTATTCTTGAAGAAACACGTGCTGAACAACGTACGGAAATCATTGCCAACCTTGGCGAAGGAAAAACTGTTGAAGGTGTTGTGAAAAACATCACTGATTACGGTGCCTTTGTTGACCTTGGTGGTATCGATGGTCTTCTTCACGTTACAGATATTTCATGGAAACGTATCAATCACCCATCAGATATTCTGAATATTGGTGATACCATTGACGTACAAATCATTCGCCTAAACCCAGAAACACAGCGTATTTCATTGGGAATGAAGCAACTTACTGAAGATCCTTGGTCAACTATTACCAATAAATACCCAATTGGTTCTAAACTAACGGGTCGCATTACAAACATCACTGATTACGGTGCCTTTGTTGAGCTTGACGATGGTGTTGAAGGTCTTGTCCACGTTTCAGAGATGAGCTGGGTTAAGAAAAACGTACATCCTGGTAAAATCGTATCAAGTAGCCAAGAAGTTGAAGTTATGGTTCTTGAGATCGATTCAGAAAAACGTCGAATTTCACTTGGTCTTAAACAGTGTATGGATAACCCATGGCTTTCATTCGCAGACAAATATCCTAAGGGTACTGAAATTGAAGGCGAAGTTAAAAACATCACTGAGTTTGGATTATTCATTGGTCTTGACGGTGAAATGGACGGAATGGTTCATTTATCTGATCTTGATTGGAACAAATCAGGCGAAGAAGCAATTGCTGAATACAAAAAAAGTGACTTGGTTAAAGCTGTTATCCTTGATGTTGATACAGACAAAGAACGTATCTCTCTAGGTATTAAACAACTTAAATCAGACCCTGTTGCTTCTATTACTGGCCTCAAAAAAGGTGGCACAGTGACATGTACTGTTTCTGAAGTTACCGAAAACGGTCTTGAAGTTGTGATCGGTGAAGACGAAGGAATGAAAGCTTTCATCCGTCGCTCTGACCTTAGCCGTGACCGCGCAGAACAACGCCCTGAGCGTTTCTCTGTTGGTGATAAGCTTGATGCCAAAGTAACAACTCTTGATAAGAAAGCACGTAAAGTAAATCTTTCTATCAAACAGCTTGAAATTTCTGAAGAAAAAGAAGCTGTGGCACAATATGGTTCATCAGATAGTGGTGCTAGCCTAGGTGATATTCTTGGCGCAGCGCTAGCAAGTGCAGCTCCTGCCGCTGAAGAAAAGCCTGCTGCTAAGAAAGCCGCACCTAAAAAAGCAGCTGCTAAAAAAGCAGCTCCTAAGAAGGCCGCAGCTAAAAAAGATGACGATGCTGAAGCAGTTGAAAAACCAGCCGCTAAAAAACCGGCAGCTAAAAAAGCCGCACCTAAAAAAGCAGCTGCTAAAAAGCCAGCCGCTAAAAAAGCTGCACCTAAAAAAGCAGCCGCTAAAAAAGAAGACTAATCGTCAATTAACTTTTTTAAAAGCCATTTTATTAACCCGTCCGGTTCAACCGGGCGGGTTTTTTATGAACTACTTATCAAGAGATGATTCTTTTTATAATTGTATATTTAGTTGTCAAAACCCTTTTTTAACAATCTTAAATTCATCCTTAAAACCCGTAAATCATTGATATTTGACAAAAATTAACTTTAATTTTAAAAAAAACATGATTTATAAGGTACTTAGCCTTGACGCCCTGTTCTCTCTCTGGCAACTTATGATTACAGTTCAATGATGTAACATTAATAACGAATAGGGATATTACGATGATAAAGTCGGAGCTCATAGCAAGATTGGTAGAATCCAATCCCCACCTTTATCAGCGCGATGTTGAGCGTATCGTCAACACTATTTTCGAAGAAATCACTAACACGCTTGCTGATGGCAATCGGGTTGAACTTCGTGGATTTGGCGCTTTTTCTGTTAAACACCGCCCTGCGCGTACAGGACGCAACCCACGCACAGGCCAAGCTGTCAGTGTACCAGCGAAAAGTGTTCCTTACTTTAAAACAGGTAAAGACCTTAGGGAAAAACTGAATAACAAATAATTTTGTTCTAGACTAACAGCATACGACTAAATTTACTGAGGCCTAGTATAATGCGCTTTATTTCTTATGCTGCTTTCATTCTTTTTACCATTTTTTGTATTATCATTGCCGTCTCAAACGGCGATATAGTCAATTTTAGTTTAGCTCCCCTGCCCATAAACATTTCTATGCCTGCATACATGTTGGTTTTTATTGGAATTCTGCTTGGCCTTTTAGGTGGTTGGATGGTATCTATTCTTTCTGGAATTCGCCATGCAAGACGGCATCGGATTGCCAATAAGAAAATCCAAGAACTCGAGAAACAAATCAGGAATAAGTAATGGCCGACCTAAAACCTTCGCAGCGTATTCTTTGCGCGCTTGATACTATTGTTACCAGCGAAGCATGCAATCTTGCCGCAACTGTCGGACCACATGTCGGCGGAATTAAACTTGGGCTTGAGTTTTTTGGCGCTAATGGCCCACAAGGTTTCAAAGAAGTAAGCAAGGCCAGCAATAATATTTTCCTTGATTTAAAACTTCATGATATTCCCAATACTGTCGCCAAGGCTATACATGCCCTCATGCCTTTAAAGCCCACCATTATGACAATCCATACAGCGGGTGGACCCGCAATGATGGCAGCAGCAGCAAACGCCGCAACAGAAGCGGCAAAAAACGTTGGCTGTGCAAGGCCCATTATTGTCGGTGTGACAATACTGACGAGCCTGGATGACCAAGACCTTGACGCAGTAGGCTATCAAAACCCTGTTTCTGAACAAGTTATTCAAATGGCAAAGCTTGCCAAAGAAAGTGGTCTCGACGGAGTTGTTTGTTCCCCACATGAAATTAGCTTAATAAAAGAGGCTTGCGGAAAAGAATTTAAATTGGTTGTGCCTGGCATAAGACCCGCAGGAAGCTCAACTGGGGATCAAAAACGGGTAATGACCCCTGATCAAGCCGTAAAACTAGGCGCTGATTATTTGGTCATTGGTCGGCCAATAACACAATCAGATGACCCTATCGCCGCTGTAAAGGCCATTACAAAAGAGATTGATGCCTGAAAATGACTATTGAAGCAAAAATTTGTGGACTTACCACTGAAGAAACGGTCCGAGCCGCACTTGATGGCGGGGCACGTTATATTGGTTTTGTTTTTTATCCACCTTCACCGCGCAATATAAGTTTTGAGCAGGTCGCTTTACTAGGTGAAATAATAAAAAATGATGCCTTGAAAGTTGGGGTATTTGTTAACCCTGATGATGAATTGATCAGAGATACTCTACGGCATATTGATCTGGATGTCCTCCAACTGCACGGCAACGAATCTATTGAACGCATTCAATATTTAAAGAATAAATTTTCAAAAATAGTTATGAAGGCCATTTCTGTAGAATCAGTAAGTGATATCGCCCGCGCAAGAGAATATGAAAAAATGGCTGATATGCTTTTATTTGATGCCAAAGCACCTATCAATATGAACAATGCCCTTCCTGGCGGAAATGGACTTGAATTTGATTGGAACTTAATTGCCGGATACAAATGGCGTGTTCCTTGGATGCTATCCGGAGGACTAAATGATAAAAATGTTTCAGAAGCCATTAAAATAAGTGGCGCCAAATTAGTTGATATTTCAAGTGGCATTGAAACAGAGCCAGGTGTTAAAAGTGCCAATTTGATAAATTCATTTCTTACCACCGTTCAGGATTATAATAATGAATAAGAAGCCCGTAAATAGTTATAGAAATGGTCCTGATGACCAGGGGCACTTTGGCATTTATGGCGGTCGCTATGTAGCAGAAACCTTAATGCCCCTTATCCTAGAAGTGGAAAAAACGTATGTTCAAGCTAAAAATGACCCCACTTTCAAACAAGAGTTTCATGAACTTCTAAAAGAATATGTTGGCCGTCCAAACCCGCTTTATTACGCAAAACGCCTAACCGAACATTTGGGAGGCGCGAAAATATATTTCAAACGGGAAGAATTAAATCACACCGGCGCCCACAAAATTAATAACTGTGTTGGCCAAATATTGCTCGCACGCCGCATGGGTAAAACACGCATCATTGCAGAAACCGGCGCCGGCCAACATGGCGTTGCCACCGCAACCGTTTGTGCTTTATTTGGTATGCCATGCGTAATTTATATGGGTGAAAAGGACATCGAACGACAAAAACCCAACGTATTTCGTATGAAATTACTGGGTGCAGAAGTTGTTCCTGTTACGTCTGGTTCCATGAGCTTAAAAGATAGCATGAATGAAGCCATGCGTGATTGGGTTAGTAATGTTGAAAATACTTTTTATATTATCGGCACCGCCGCTGGGCCTCATCCTTATCCTGAACTCGTCCGTGATTTCCAATGTGTGATAGGTGATGAAGCCCGTGAGCAGATCCTAGAAAAAGAAGGCCGCCTTCCCGATAGCTTGGTGGCTTGTGTTGGTGGTGGCTCAAATGCCATCGGTCTTTTTCATCCCTTTTTAGATGATGATGTTGAAATTTATGCGGTTGAAGCAGCAGGTCACGGTACCGATACCGATAAACATGCCGCCTCCTTAACTGGTGGTGCCCCGGGTGTGCTTCATGGTAACAGAACTTACCTTCTGATGGATGATGATGGTCAAATTTTAGAAGCGCATTCCATATCAGCGGGACTTGATTATCCGGGCATTGGCCCCGAGCATAGTCACCTTCACGATATAGGCCGGGTTAAGTATGTTCCAATTACTGACAAGCAAGCACTTGAAGCCTTTCAGGTTTGCACAAAATTAGAAGGCATTATTCCCGCCCTCGAAAGTGCTCACGCCATTGCCTATGTTATGGAAAAGGCACCGACGCTTGCGAAAGATCATATTATGATCATGGGATTAAGTGGTCGAGGCGATAAAGATATCTTTACAGTTGCCGAAGCATTAGGTGAGGATCTTTAATCATGGGTATTTCACGTATTGAAAAAAGATTTAACAAACTTAAATCTGAAAATCGTGCGGGGCTTGTGACATTCACAACGGGTGGCGATCCAGATTATGAAACATCACTCAATATATTAAAGGGTCTGCCAAATGCAGGCGCAGACATCATTGAACTTGGTATGCCGTTTTCTGACCCCATGGCCGATGGTCCCGCAATCCAAGCAGCAAGTATTCGCGCCTTAAATAATAAAATGACACTTTCTAAAACCATAAATATGGTTGAAACATTTAGAAAAGATGATCAAGA
>JABIPV010000350.1 GCA_018699075.1 Kordiimonadaceae bacterium
AAGGAGTTCTTTAGCCATTATATGGATCAAGCCGTTCAAATTGAAGCAGGACACCTTGATAAAGTATGCAAAGCCGCAAAAAATGGAAGTGTCGCGGTTTATCTAGGGCTGATTGAACGGGCAAAAAACCGTGGCAACCATAGCCTCTATTGCACGATGGCCTATATTAATAAAAATGGTGAAATATGCTCCACTCACCGAAAACTGATGCCGACATATGAAGAACGCCTTGCATGGTCACCGGGGGACGGTAATGGTCTGCGTGTTCATGATCTTGGTGCTTTCACGGTGGGTGGTTTAAATTGCTGGGAAAACTGGATGCCTCTTCCTCGCGCCGCTCTATACGGTATGGGCGAAGACCTTCATGTGGCAATTTGGCCCGGAAGCGAACATAATACCCAGGACATCACCCGTCACATGGCAAAGGAAGGGCGGTCATATGTTTTGTCCGTTTCCGGTTTAATGAGGGATAAAGATTTTCCAGAAGATACACTCTATCTTGATCAAATCCGCGAAGGCGCTGAAAATAAAGAATATTATGCCGGTGGAGGTTCATGCTTAAGTGCGCCAGACGGCACATGGGTAATTGAACCACAAAACGGCGAAGAAGGTCTTTATACGGCGGTGATTGACCATGCCCGCGTGCGCGAAGAAAGACATAATTTCGACCCCGTCGGTCATTATTCGCGGCCCGATGTAACAAAGCTAACTGTCGATCGTCGTCGCCAGTCGACAGTTGATTTTATTGACGATTAAATTTAATTGACCCTGAATTGAATCATGATTTTAACTTTAGGTGCAATTACTGCTACACCATTCTCTTCTTTTGGGTTGAATTTATATTGACTAAGTGCTTCGATAGAATTGTTGTCGTATTCCGAATTAGTACTTGTGGAAACTATAATAGTATCTGCAATGACGTTGCCGGATTTATCAAGAGTAAATTCTAATAAAATATCTTCATTACTAGGCTTTATTCCTTTTGGAAATTTAGGGTTGACGACATGATATGGCATTCCAAATGGGACTTCTTTATTTGGACCGAAACCATTGTTTTCAGAGTTCAAAGAATTTAGTTGAGTATTGAGATCAAATTTAGGCAATGAAAATTCAGAGGGTTTATTAAGGTCTGGTTTTTCAAACTCAAACTCTACCTTTGGAGGCTTTTTAAAAGTCGGCCTTTCAATAGCAGATTGTGAGACAGAATATTGTGTTAAGCTTAATATTATTAGCAGAGTTGTGAAGATTAAATTCATTTGTTCCCCCTTTATTTTTTGAAATTAATTCAAACTAAATAGATATTAATCTAATTAAATTTAAATATCTACAATGAGTGTTTCATTATTTGAGTTTGTGGCAATAAGATCACTCACCGTTTGAAGCACCACAGCACCATCGCCAATTTCAACTTTATAATTACCTTCACTTAAGGTGAATGGCTGAAATTCGTTTGATTGACGGCGGATGGTGTAGATCACTTCGTCCGTATCTTGATTGATCACTTTAAACACGGGGCGCATAAGACCATTAACGGTGAGTGTTGGCAGATAATATTTGGTTTTAGGATCAAAATTATCCAGCGTATCAACGGTTACCGGCCAGCCTGCCATCTGTTTTGATTTATCGCGCGGGTCAGCTTGGAACGGCCAGCATTCAAACGTGATTTTCTGGTTTGTTTTATCAAAAGTCGCAAGCCCGATACCGGACATTTTGTCTTGCATAAATTCAATCACATTTTCACGCGGTTCTTCCGGCGATACACCGACCGCATAAACAGTTAAATTATGATCAAAATTATCTTTAAAATCACCCGTATTATAGGGCGCACCGTCAGCGCGGTTCTCGCCGTCTATTTTAGGGAAAAACCAGCGCGGATAGCCAACATTGACGGCGGGTGCTGCAAAAGCATAAGGACCATCGCGGAAATCTTCCATTCCGTATTGAATAAGCGCGGGTAAATGTTGATCACCTGCCAGATGAACGGGGAATGCTTTGCGCATAATTTTAACCGCTTTATCACGTTTATTTTGCGGCCATGCATTTGTGTCTAAATCAGCACGAAGTTCTGCCTTTTCGGGGCCGTGGGTGGTGGCCATTGCGGTAAAGATTGTTTGTGAAATAACCGCCTTCATGTCCGCATTTTCCCAGTTCTCCGTCCATGCTTCCAAAAACTCTTCCTGTTTATCACCCAGTAAATTAAGTGATGGATCATCAATGGTTGTAAGATCAAAATCCATATCATAAATATGATCTTTACGGTTAGGATGATCCGTTGGCATTATGGACGCGGGGCCAGATTTATGTTGACGGTCCGCAAGGATGGCAAAGCTGATACGGCCAAATAAATAATCACCGTAATAATTACTAACCCCTTCGCCAGTTGGGGTAGGGTCATACGCATCGGGGTTATGGGAAGTCTGCTGTTTATGAATAATACTGACCCACGGAAGGTCCATCATATAACCGGCGGCGCTGCCGTCATAAATGTTTGTCCGGTCTTTTTCATAATCAAGACTTCCGGTCAGCATACCGCCTTCGCCCCAAATGTTTCCTTGATAAACATCATGATCATCTGGCAGGCAAAGACTTGGGATATCTTTGGTTAAATGCCGCCACGTCCAGCCATGCATCATCCATTTTCGCATACTATCCAGTAAAGTGTAACGAAGGGTAGTGTCATTGCGGGTTTTATCAGCATTATGAGTACGAGCATTGCCGTAACCACCAGAATTTTCATAATATTGATCGCCGACAATCGCCAGCATATCCGGTTCTAAATTTTTAACATTTTGCGTGAAATGAAAATTTGGAAACGCATCATGATGATTACAGGAAATATCCGCCACTTTAATTTTTTCTTTTTCCACAGGATCGCAGGGAATTATGCCATTTAAAATATCGTCGCCGTAAAGAATTCTATATTCAGTATCAACGGCATCATCCCAGTTCTCAAGGCGGAAAGTACCGCAATAGGCCAGATCATCAAATGTGGTTTCTGCACGGTCTTGCCAAACACGCTCACCAGTTTTATTACGGGTTTGCAGTTTTAATTGATGGTTTTCATCCGCACCAAGCGGCGGCATTTGCACCGTCATTTTTAAAACATTGCGGCTGACAGTGAATTGATTAAATAATATTGGCCCAAAAACATGATCAGGATTAACGGCAATTTTACTGCCAGAAATGTTCCAATCGCTAAACCAAAATTTATCAAATAAATCAGGATTTTCAAGGGCATTGGGCCAGTTATGCTTGTTCATTTCTGGGGGATTACCATGCAGTGATGCATAATTGGTGGTAAGGGCTATATTGCCATTCAATCTTTCTATATTAACAACACTGACCACAGAACCAAGCAAAGTTTCATTATCAAAAGCGGATAAAGTAAGTTCGTCGCTATCTGAACCGCTTAGTTCGAGAGTTATGGACGTTTCGGGCAGCGATAATGTTTGCTGAACTTCGCCAATAAAAATAAAACCTTCTTTTGATAGGCCCGCATCAATTCCTTGACCGTAAATAAGGCTATTACGATATTCATCTAACGGGCCATTGATGGCGATGGTAAAACCTGCGGAACCAGTGCCTTGGTTAAGCGGATTATCCAGGCATCCCACTTGCACGCGTGTATTAAATTCCCCATTATCCTTTGAAAGCGAATGGGTCAGATGATGAATGTCACGGGTTGGGCCAACACTATTACAAACAAGCCTGCCGCCGTTAATGGCCCAGTCCTGCATTGGATTTGCCCAATATTCTGCCCCGATCCAATCGCGATCAGAAACATTATGCCAATCGCTACTATATGAATTAGCCGTAGAATTATTCTCTGCGCAAGACATTAATGACGATGTCGCCAGAGTTCCACCAACGAAAGCTGTAGATTTAACGAATTTCCGGCGGCTAATATTTTTATCAGTTAAGTCCATTATCATCTTTCAATTATGTTGATCTTCGAAGGGTTACTTATTGTTATTTTTCTTGCTTTTCTTACTGCGGGAAATGGCCATTGGAGTAAATAATACCCCTATGACGATTATCACGATTAAGATTTTTATTATTATTGCCATCATGACATGAGTTTCCTATTTATTTAACGAAAAATATAAAACCCTAATGTTTAATGTCAATAGACTTGCCAAGTTCTTTAAAACCCAATACAAATTTAGGTATTAAAATAACAAAATAATCTGGGAGAATGAAGCGTGAGTAATCATCTGAATAATAGACGTAACTTTTTAAAATTTGGTGCGCTGGTCGGAAGTGCCGGACTTATATCTGCCTGTGGGCAGGGTGGAGATATGGCCGAGGCACAAGTGCCAGCAAAAGCCGGAAAGTTTGATCATCTTCCCAACATGATGGACGGCATCGCCGCGATATCCGTTGCCGATCATAAAGCCCGCGTGGCAAAAGCGCAGGAATTAATGGCAGAAAATGGATTTGAAGCCATCTATATGGAAGCCACATCAAACCTTTGGTATTATACCGGCATGCGTTGGGGCCAAAGTGAACGTATGGCCGCGGCGATTATCCCCCGCGAAGGCGAAGTTGCCTATATATGTCCGATGTTTGAAGTAGAACGCCTTAAAGAACGTATCATCCTTGGGGATGATGTGCGGGGCTGGGAAGAACATGAAAGTCCATATGCGCTTGTGGTTTCAATGCTCAGTGATATGGGCATTACATCCGGTAAAGTTGGCGTAGGTGAAATGACACGCTTTTTCCTCGTCGATGGCATCCGCAAAGAAGCACCGCATCTTGAAATTGCCAGTGCCGACCCGGTCACAGCCGAAAGCCGGATCATCAAATCCGCCAGAGAAATAGAACTGATGCAACATGCCAGTGACATTACCATCGCCGCGTATAAAGAAACCGTAAAACATATCGAACTTGGTATGCGCGGTTCAGACATTAGCGCCTTATCAAGGCAGGCTCATGCCGCCCTTGGTGTTTCAGGGTCACTCGGCACCATGATCGGTGTTGTCTCATCTTCACCACACGGTTCCATTGTTGAACCCGTATTAGAAGAAGGCATGATTGTCTTAATGGACGGAGGCTGTAATGTGCATAATTACGCATCCGACATCAGCCGTACATTTGTTTTTGGTCAACATACTGAAGAACAAGAAACAGTCTGGAACCTTGAAAAAGCATCCCAAGCCGCAGGCTTCGCCGCCGCACAGCTCGGTGCACCACAAGAAAATGTCGATATTGCTTCCCGTAAAGTGATCACCGACGCGGGATATGGTCCGGGCTATAAAACACCGGGACTACCGCACAGAACGGGTCACGGTATCGGTCTGGATATGCATGAATGGGGCAATGCGGTTTTGGGCAATAAACGCCCGCTTGAACCCGGCATGTGTTTCAGTATCGAACCTACAGTGGCGATCCCCGGTAAATTCGGTGTCCGCCTTGAGGATTGTTGTTACATGTCAGAAGAGGGACCAAACTGGTTCTCAAACCCTTCCGTCGCCATTGATGATCCATTCGGAGACAATTAAAGGAACAGAACAATGATCAATTTCCATAAAGGCATACTTCTTTCGGTATTTATATTATCCAGTTGTGCGCCCGCGCCGGAAGTTGATCCTCAGTTCACCATCGCGGTTATTTCTGATACCCAGAACTATGTCGATTTCAGCCGTCAGAAAAATCAAGGATTCCCAATTGATGCCGCTGATTTATTCATAGAGCAAATGGAATACCTCGCCGCCAATACCCAGGCGCGCGGCGGCAAAATCGCCTTTGCCACTTCCGTCGGTGATGTGTGGCAGAATTATAAAATAGGGGTCGATGACGAACATTTTGACCGTGGATTACGTATGCTTCCACGCACTCAGGCCTGGCCCGCCAGTGTCGTCAATGCCGGCGTTAGTGATTTTGAACTTCCCTTAACCCGTCGCGGTTATGATTTACTGGCGGGGACAGGTGTGCCTTTTTCGGTGGCACCAGGAAATCATGATTATGAAAAATGGTGGACAGTTAATCCGGAACCTGCTGACTTAGCCGCAAAAGCAAATTTGATAGCCGAAAAAACCAGACCAAATACCCATGTCGGTGGATACGGAACTTTTAACGGCGTGTTTGGACCTGATAGCACTTACTTTAAAGATAAAAACTGGTACATCAGCAGTTTTAATGGCGGCGTAAACAGTGCGCAAATTTTTGACGCGGGTGGTTATTCATTTCTCCATTTTGGTTTTGAAATGCAAGCAGGTGATGATGTGCTTGCGTGGGCGCAATCAGTTATTGATCAACACCCGGGCTTTCCCACCATTATGTCGACCCATGATTATTTAAATCCCCGTGGTGAAAGACTGGCGGCAGCAAGTATGGATTTGGCTAAATATGATCCGCTCGGTCATAACAGCGCTGAAGACATCTGGAATGATTTCATCAAAAAAAATGATCAAATTTTCATGATCTTAAGTGGACATCAAATCGGCCAAGCCACGCGTATAGACAAAAATGAAGCGGGTAATGATGTATATCAACTGCTCAGTGATTATCAGGGACGGGGCAAAGCCGCCAACCCGACATCAACACCCGCACGTCAATATGCAACTGGCGACGGTTGGTTGCGACTGATGGAATTTTATATGGGTGGGGAAGTGCCGAGCATTAAAGTGCGAACTTACTCGACATATTATAAGGCTTATTCAAACGAACATACGGATTACGGCGCGTCATACCGCGAAATGGAACAACCAGATATGACCGACGCAGAATTTAACGAGGCCGATGATTTTATCATTACACTTGGCGATTTTAAAACCCGCTTCGGTGATCCAAAACAATAAACTAAGGGAGAAATAAAATGATGACATTTCCAGTAATTACCGCCCTGTGCGCAGGGATATTAGGCATCGTCGCCTGCGTGCTAGCGGGCCATGTAGGATCATACCGCGGTGTCGCAAAGGTTACTATCGGTGACGGCGGAAACGAAGAACTGATATGCCGCATGAGAAAGCAAGGAAACTTTACCGAATATGTACCGCTAGCACTGCTTATTTTGGCATTGCTCGAAATGAGCGGCTCGGCAGGCAACATGGCAATCGCAATAATGGGCGCCGCCCTAGTAATCAGCCGAATTCTACACCCTCTAGGCCTAAAGCCCGATGGTTCCCCCACCATGTTCAGAATGATAGGCATGCTCGGCACACTCCCCGTAATGCTCATATCTAGTATTTGGCTAATCTACGATCATTTTTCTAGAGCGATGTAGGTTTTGAGGGTTTTAGGGATGTAGTAACAAATAATTCATTAAAGAATTGGGGTAGAACTAAATATGGAAAATCAATTGCTTCTGACCACTTTTGTTTTTTAATTTTAACAGGATTTGAAGATCAATGATGAAAATTTATCTAGTGATACTATTTATAGGTTTAACTATAACAACATCAGCATGTGAAAAAGGTAAAGTTACTCTGCCAGTTGTGAATGTATCTTTTAAATCGGATAATAATAATTACTATCGCGAAATTCTTAATATAGAAAAGTTTGCTTCAATAGAAGGTTTTGAAATTGATGTTCGTTCGGTAAATTTTTTACAGTGTTTAAAAAACAGGGCAACTACATTTAATAGTAATAAAATTGAATGTACAACTGAAGGTTTTTCAAAATTATCCGAAGATAATTTCAAAGTGATATTTACTAAAGGCAATCCAGTTACTATGGTAATTAATATTGATAATTATGCATCTGAGGACGGACTTATAATTAATTTTTTTAGTTCTAATAATGAATGTGACATATGCAATCGTTTTAAAAGTGAAATAATTAATAAGCTAGAAAGTAAATACAAATTAAAGCATCACAAAAACGATGAAAAATCAGCGATTGCAGTTTTATAAAGATCAATGAGGCCAGCGTATCAAGGGGATCATAATAAGTATAAAATATACACTGTCATACCCGCGTAGGCGGGTATCCATCGGTTTTGGTTCAGAGTATATTGATGATCCAGATAGACTCCCGCTTTCGCGGGAGTGACGTAGAAGGGTAGGCGTGCCGGCGCAATCATTCTGCCGTCGCGAAATTCCATCCTTCTACTTCTGATACTGTTCTGCTGTTAAACACGGCTTGGACCCTTGCAATAACATCTGGGTTATCTGCGGCGACGTCGTTGCTTTCTGCGCGGTCTATGTCGAGGTTATAAAGCTCTATGGGCGCGTTGGCATCATTGTGCCCGCCTAACCTTACGGCTTTCCATTTACCAAGTCTTGCGGCTTGTGATCCGGCCCAGCGGCTGTCGTGATATTCCCAGTAGAGGGCTTCATGTTCAACTTGATTTTCTTCGCCAAGTAATGTTGGTAAGAATGACACGCCGTCAATATCATCGGGTGTGTCTTCACCGACAATTGATCCCAGTGTCGGAAGCACGTCCCATATGGCAGATATATGATCGGTTGATGTGCCTGGTTTGATGTTGCCCGGCCATTTGGCGATCATTGGCACGCGAATACCGCCTTCATATACATCGCCTTTTAGGCCGCGCAAGCCATCGGTGCTATTGAACAGCTCAACGTCAACGCCGCTGACATATGTCGGGCCATTGTCGCTTGTGAACATAATCAGCGTATCATCGGTCAGGTTTAAATCATCAAGCTGGGCAAGGATTTGACCGATATGATCATCCATCAACGTAATCATCGCCGCGTACGCCGCGCGTGGTTTTTGATGGGGCACATACATATTATCGCCCAGATACGGCGTTTCTTCGAAATCGTATTCTTCTAAACGCTCATCCGGTACTTGCAACGCCACATGGGGAATATTGTACGCAAGGTAAAGAAAGAAAGGATCATCCTTATTTTCATTAATGAAGTTCTTAGCCTCGGCCGTCATATGATCAACGGCGTAATCGGACCCTTTATATTTATCATAATCTGCGGCATTATTTGGATCGCCTTCAAATGCCTGATGGGCTGAGAAATATTCATTATTCAGCGGTGCGCGCTCAGTATTTTTCCATAAATGTGTTGGGTAATAATTATGGGCCTGTTTTTGATCAAGGTAGCCATAAAACAAATCAAAGCCCTGTTTATTTGGCGCACCTTCGGAGCCGTTAAAACCGAGCCCCCATTTACCAATCGCCGCGGTTTTATACCCCGCATCTTGCATTAAAGTGCCGATGGTCACTGTGCCCGCTTTTAACGGCAGCTGACCGCGTTCTTCTTCGTCCAAATAACCACCAAGTTCGAAATTATCACGTATTTGACTGTGGCCCGTGTGCTTTCCTTCAAGTAAAGTTGAGCGGGAAGGAGCGCAAACGGGACTGCCGGAATAATGATTAGTAAAAATCATGCCGTCCGCTGCCATTTGATCGAGCGTAGGGGTTTTAATCAACTTTTGCCCAAAAGCACCAATTTCACCGTAACCTAAATCATCGGCAAAAATGTAAATGACATTTGGTTTTTTATCTGGCTCAATTTGTTCCATCGGCTGTTCGTTTGAGCATGCCGTCAGAAATGCTGAAGCAATGATGATTTTGATAATGTTATTTTTCATGAAGATATTCCCTAACCTTTTTTAAAATGCTATCATTATATCTTTAATTAAACAACATTATCTTGCAGTCTTTTATCAATAGATTTTTTTATTTGTAACCGTTTACATTTATATGCTACTTTCCTAACACAAAATTAAAGAGGGAGAATTCAAATGACAAAGAATAACGATTTAAACAGGCGTCAAATACTGGAACGTATGTCGCTCGTAATGGGTGGTGCTGTTTCGCTGACGGTGTTAAGTGCCTGTGACGGTGGGGTGTCTGTTCCCACAAAGGAAGAAGTCGAAAATGGAATTCCCCTTAAAGCTTTAAATCAAGCACAGTTAGATCTGATTGGCGATATGGCCGATACGATCATTCCCGATACGGAAACGCCCGGTGCGAAATCAGTTAATGTTCATTATTTAATTGATGAACTTGCCGTTAATTGGATGAAAGCATCTGAGAAAACTATTTTCCTTGGAAAGCTAACCGCCCTTGATGAACGTATTAAGGTTGAACACGGTAAAAGCTTCTCTGAACTTGATATGGCAGGACGCGGTGCAGTTCTTGATCAATTAGGGGCAGAAATGATTGCAGAGGGCGAAGCGGCTGACGGCGAAGAGCAAAATATATACCGTGAACTTCGTGAACTTATTCTGTTTGGTTATTACACATCCGAAGTAGGCGCGAGCGAAGAATTATTATACGATCCAATCCCCGGTGATTTTAAAGGATGTGTACCTTATTCTGAAATCGGCAAAGCATGGTCGGCTTAATCGTCAGCTTAATAGAAGGAAATTAAGATGGCAGAAGAATTTGACGCAATTGTCGTAGGGTCGGGAATTTCTGGTGGCTGGGCCGCCAAAGAATTTACAGAAAAAGGAATGAAGACGCTCTTAATTGATCGCGGGCGTCATGTTGAGCATAAAGAAGATTATCCAACAGAGAATAAAGCACCGTGGGAACTGCCCAACCGGGGCCGCATGTCAAAAGATGAGCAAGACAAAGATTATGAAATTCAGAAGCTTGCTTTTCTGGGGGAAAGTAATAAACATTTCTTCGTCAAAGACACTGAACATCCATACGACCAACCGGAAGATAAGTTCTCAACCTGGATCAGGGGCTATCATTTAGGCGGACGTTCCATAATGTGGGGCAAGCAAACCTACCGTTGGTCCGAAATGGATTTTAATTCAAATAAAGAAGATGGTTATGGGGTCGATTGGCCAATTCGATATGATGATATATCCCCGTGGTATGATCATGTTGAAAAATTTGCCGGGATCAGTGGTTCAAAAGAAGGTATTTCAAACTTACCCGACGGCGTGTTTCAGCCGCCAATGGACATGACCTGCGTTGAAAAGGCCATGAAGCCAAAAATTGAAGAAGCGTTCCCAGATCGTCATTTTATTATGGCACGTGTTGCTCATTTAACAGAACCAACCGAAGAGCAATCTGAACTTGGCCGTGAAAAATGTCAGTTTAGAAATGAATGTCAGCGCGGTTGTTCATTTGGCGCTTATTTCTCAAGTCAATCAGCAACATTGCCAGCGGCAGAACGTACAGGTAATTTAACCATTGTTACGGACGCTATTGGTCACAGTGTCACTTATGATGCGCTAAGCGGTAAGGCAACAGGCGTACGTGTTATTGACGCCAATACAAAAGTAGGCCGTGAATATACCGCCAAGGTGGTGTTTCTTTGTGCTTCAACCATTGGCTCAACACAGATTATGCTGAATTCAATTTCGGAAACTTTCCAAAATGGTATCGCAAACGGCAGTGGTGCCCTTGGTCATTATTTGATGGATCATATTTATCAAGCGGGTGCAGAGGGACGCATGCCGGGTTTTGAAGATGTATATTATTCTGGTCGTCGACCGGGCGGCATTTATATTCCGCGTTTTCGTAATCTTAACGGTGATAAGCAAGAAGGTTTCCTTCGTGGTTATGGTTATCAAGGGGGCGCAAGCCGAAGGTCTTGGAGCAGTGGTGTCGATGACGCGGGTTACGGTGCAGAATTCAAACAAAAGAACCAAGGTCCGGGCGACTGGTGGTTTAGCATGACGGGTTTTGGTGAAATGCTGCCAAGATACGAAAACCATATTAGCGTTGATCATGATAATTTAGATCAGTGGGGCGTTCCGATGTTGACCATTTCTGCAGAATTTAGTGAAAATGAAAAGAACCTGCAAAAGGACATCGCGGAAGAAGGCGAGCGTATCCTTAAAGCCGCGGGACTTGTCGATGTAAGGTCATGGGCAAATGATGCTCAAGTAGGACTATGTATTCATGAAATGGGTACCGCGCGTATGGGCCGTGACCCAAAAACAAGCGTACTTAATGGTCATAATCAGGCCCATGAAGTGTCAAACTTGTTTGTCACTGACGGTGCTTGTATGACGTCAACGGCGTGTCAAAACCCATCGCTTACTTATATGGCGTTAACGGCGCGTGCGGTTGATTATGCAGTTACACAAATGAAGGCAGGCACACTTTAAAAATAAGCGGAAAACTTTAAGAGAAAAATAAGCGGATAACTTTTAAGAGGAAAATATTATCATGGCGACAGATTTTGATGCAATTGTTGT
>JABIPV010000141.1 GCA_018699075.1 Kordiimonadaceae bacterium
CAGCATGGTGAAGTATTTGTTACCGATGATGGTGCTGAAACCGATCTTGACCTCGGTCATTATGAAAGGTTTACCGGTGTGCCCGCCCGCCAAAGTGATAACATCACAACGGGCCGTATTTATTCAGAAATTATTACTAAAGAACGTCGTGGTGATTATCTTGGCGCAACCGTACAAGTTATTCCTCACGTCACTAACGCAATTAAAGAATTTGTTCGCTCCGATATTGAAGATGAACCAGATTTCGTACTTTGTGAAGTTGGTGGTACGATCGGTGATATTGAAAGCTTGCCTTTCCTTGAAGCACTGCGTCAGCTTGGCAATGATATGCGCGGCCAGTGTATTTACATTCATTTAACATTAGTGCCGTTTATTGCGGCAGCGGGTGAACTTAAAACGAAACCAACACAGCATTCCGTTAAAGAATTAAGAAGTATCGGTATTCAACCTGATGTACTTGTGTGCCGTACGGAACATGAAATTCCGGATAATGATCGCCGTAAGATCGGCCTTTTCTGTAATGTATCTGAATCAGCTGTTATCCAAGCTCTAGATGCAAAAAGCATCTATGAAGTGCCGCTTAATTATCATGCGGAAGGACTGGATATTGAAGTGCTTAAAGCATTTCATATTGATCCCACTGAAACCGATCCAAATTTAACCCGCTGGTTAGATGTTTCTGATCATGTCAATGAACCAGAAGGTGAAGTGAATATTGCTATCGTCGGTAAATATGTTGAATTGCGTGATGCCTATAAATCACTCTCTGAAGCATTAATTCACGGTGGTTTTGCCAATAATGTTAAAGTGAACTTCGAATGGATTGATGCACGTATCTTTGAAGATGAAAATGCCATAAACCTCCTTGAAAAGGTTGATGGCATATTGGTTCCTGGTGGTTTCGGTGAACGTGGTGCAGAAGGAAAAATTGCTGCGGCGAATTATGCCCGTACAAAAAACATTCCTTATTTTGGCATTTGCTTCGGAATGCAGATGGCTTGTGTTGAAGCCGCGCGAAATATAGCCGGTATTAAAGGCGCTAGTTCAACAGAATTTGGCGAATGCGAAGCTCCAATTGTTGGTCTTATGACCGAATGGGAGCTCGACGGCGTTATTCAAAAGCGTGGTGAAAAAGATGATAAAGGTGGAACCATGCGTCTTGGCGCCTATGAAGCCCATCTTGCTAAAGGAAGTCGGGTTGCTGAGGCATATGGCGAGGAAGTTATTTTTGAACGTCATCGTCATCGTTATGAAGTGAATATTAACTACCGTGAAAAGCTTGAAGCTGCGGGCCTCATTTTCTCTGGCCTATCGCCGGATGGAACTCTGCCCGAAATTGTCGAAATTGTCGATCACCCATGGTACATTGGTGTTCAATTCCACCCAGAGCTTAAATCAAAACCATTTGAGCCGCATCCTTTATTTGCTTCTTTTATTGAAGCGGCTCTAAACCAGTCTAGACTGGTATAATACTAAAACGAACATAGAGAGATTATATGACTGCTATTATTGATATCAAAGGCCGCGAAATAATTGACAGTCGCGGCAATCCTACAGTTGAAGTTGATGTTACTTTGGAAACAGGGGCGTTTGGTCGCGCCGCAGTTCCATCTGGTGCTTCAACAGGTGCACATGAAGCCGTTGAGCTACGTGACGGTGGGAAAAGGTATCTTGGCAAGGGCGTATTACAAGCCGTTGAAGCTGTGAATGGTGAAATTTATGACGCGCTAACGGGACTTGATGCTGAAGAACAAATTATTATCGACCAGGCCATGTGTGATCTGGACGGGACAGAAAATAAATCACGCGTAGGAGCGAACGCGATTTTGGGTGTTAGTCTTGCTGTTGCAAAGGCTGCTGCTGACGAAGCCGCGATGCCGCTTTATAGTTATCTTGGTGGACCAAGTGCACATATTCTTCCGGTTCCAATGATGAATATTATTAATGGTGGCGAGCATGCGGATAATCCAATTGATATTCAAGAATTCATGATTATGCCTGTATCGGCGACAAATATTCGTGAGGCGGTTCGCATGGGTGCTGAGATTTTCCATACCCTTAAACAAAAACTTGTAGATGCGGGTCATAACACCAGTGTTGGTGACGAAGGTGGTTTTGCACCAAACTTAAATGGCACAAGGGACGCCCTTGATTTTATCATGAGTTCAATTGAAGCGGCAGGGTATAAGCCTGGCAAAGATATTATGCTAGCCCTTGATGCAGCTTCATCAGAATTTTACAAAGATGGCAAGTATGAGCTTAAAGGCGAAGGCAAGTCCTTAAGCAGCGCTGAAATGGCTCAATATTATGTTGATCTATGTGATAACTATCCGATATTTTCAATCGAAGACGGTATGGATGAAGATGACTGGGAAGGTTGGAAAATTCATACAGATACACTAGGTGATAGAGTGCAGCTTGTTGGGGATGATTTGTTTGTGACCAACCCTAAGCGTCTTAAAAGCGGTATTGAGCAAGGGGTTGCCAATTCAATTTTGGTAAAGGTAAACCAAATCGGTACTTTAAGTGAAACCTTCGAAGCAGTTAATATGGCGCACCGTGCATCATATACTTCCGTTATGTCGCACCGAAGCGGCGAAACAGAGGACGCGACCATTGCTGATCTTGCGGTTGCCACAAATTGTGGTCAAATAAAAACAGGTTCACTGGCCCGTTCTGACCGGCTCGCTAAATATAACCAGCTGATCCGCATTGAAGAAATGCTTGGGACGGCGGCTAAGTATGCTGGTAAAAGTATATTAAAATAAAATATGCAAACGTGGTGCAACAAAACATTATACCCAAAGCAGAAAATGCAGGGGCGTGGTTCAATCGTTGAAAAAGTTTTAAACACCTAAAATTCATCAAGTTAATTACCCTCTATGGGGCAAGTGAATCGCACATACTACATATAGTGTGTTTTTTAGATCGTTGACTCTAAACGATTCTTTTTTGCAGAAATAACTTGACCCACCGAATCGGATGTGATTCTCTCACCCTATGAAAAATGCAAAAACCTTATTTTCTCGCGTCAAGATGATGACCGTACCCCTCTGTGCGCTGTTAATATCTGTTTATTTCGCGGCCCACGGTTTTAAAAGCATTACGTCACAAAACAAACTTCACGAAGAAATTACAGCTCTTGAAGAACGTCAAAAAGAGATAAGATCAATGCGTGATAATCTAGATCTTCACGTAGGTTTGCTCTCTAGTAATCATGTTGATCCAGACTATCTTGATGAGCTGGCACGTAAAGATCTTGGCTTCTCGCATCCTGATGAAATTATCTTTCAAAACAAATAATCTTATATGTAAAGTATTTGGTCTTTCTAAAAGTCTTTAGTTTACATGTTGTTATGTGTGCTATTTTTAATTGCTTAAAAATTAACTATTTTGCTAATTAACTGAAATTAGGTTAATTGAAAAAATATGTTGTATTTCAATAACTTTTAGTGATTATAGAGTTATGTTTAATGAATAAATTGTTAGATGAAAGAAATTTATTTTATTAAAACTAATTTCAACTATATGAGTGAGGAATATGGCTAAAAAACCAAGCCCCCGCAAAACTAAAAGCGGGAAACCTGCCGCACGCCGTAAGGCTGTTAAGACGAAATCTCCTACCGCTACTAATGAAGAACTAATCAAATATTATAAAGACATGCTTATGATGCGCCGCTTTGAAGAAAAAGCCGGGCAAATGTATGGCATGGGCTTAATCGGTGGTTTCTGTCACTTATACATCGGACAAGAAGCCGTTGTGACTGGTATTCAAACAGCACTAAAGGATGGGGACAGTATTTTGACAAGTTACCGTGATCATGCCCATATGCTAGCGTGTGATATTGATCCAAAAGTAATCCTTGCTGAACTTACTGGTCGTATAGACGGGATTTCAAAAGGTAAAGGCGGCTCAATGCATATGTTTAGTGTTGAACATGGTTTTTATGGTGGACATGGTATTGTGGGTGCTCAGGTTCCAATTGGTGCGGGTCTTGCTTTTGCTCATAAATACCGCAAAAATGATAATGTTTCCGTTACTTACTTTGGCGATGGTGCGGTAAATCAAGGACAAGTTTATGAAAGCTTTAACATGGCACGTCTTTGGAACTTGCCAGTAATTTTTGTTATTGAAAACAATCAATATGCCATGGGAACATCACTGGCCCGTGCATCATCAGAGGTTGAGCTTTTCCGCCGCGGTGAAAGTTTTAAAATTGAAGGCGAAATGGTTGATGGAATGGATGTTCTCGCAGTGAAAGAAGCTGCCGACCGTGCCGTTGCAAAATGCCGTGCCGGTGAAGGTCCTGTTCTTCTTGAGCTTAAAACATATCGTTACCGTGGTCATTCAATGTCTGACCCTGCAAAATATCGCTCTAAAGAAGAAGTATCAAAAATGCGTGCAGAGAGTGATCCTATCGATCAAGTTAAAAACCGCATTCTTAATGAGAAAATATTATCTGAAGCTGATCTAAAAGCGATAGATAAAGAAATAAAAGCCACGGTATCAGAAGCGGCTGAATTTGCACAAAATAGCCCTGAACCAGACCTATCTGAACTTTACACCGACGTTTTGGTCGCCGAATAAGAATAGGAAATATCATTATGTCAGTAGAAATTTTATTACCCGCTATGTCACCTACAATGACCGAAGGCACACTTGCTAAATGGACAGTGGCAGAAGGCGACAAAGTATCACCCGGCGATATACTTGCCGAAATTGAAACAGATAAAGCAACGATGGAACTTGAAACCGATGAAGACGGTATAGTCGGTAAAATTCTGGTTGCTGATGGCTCTGAGGGCATTGCTGTTGGAACACTTATTGCCGTTATCCTTGAAGATGGTGAAGACGCCAGTGTGCTTGACGGTATTAGTGCCGCTGCAGCTCCTGCGGCTGCGCCAGTTGAAACAGCGCCAACTGCGGCTCCCGTTGTAGAAAGCATTAGTGTTGAAGCACCTGAAATAATAGCTCCAACAGAAAGTGATGTTCCGGAAGGTACCACATATACTAATATGACAGTTCGCGAAGCCCTTCGCGATGCTATGGCTGAAGAAATGCGTCTAGATCAAGATGTGTTTGTCATGGGTGAAGAAGTTGCCGAATATCAAGGTGCTTATAAAGTAACCCAAAACTTGCTGCAAGAATTCGGCTCTGAAAGAGTGATTGATACACCAATTACCGAACATGGTTTTGCCGGTATCGCCGTTGGTGCCGCAATGTCTGGACTTAGACCAGTTCTTGAATTTATGACCTTTAACTTTGCTATGCAGGCGATTGATCAAATCATTAATTCAGCTGCTAAGACAAACTATATGTCAGGTGGTCAAATTAGATGTCCAATGGTTTTTCGTGGTCCAAACGGTGCTGCGTCTCGTGTTGGTGCACAGCATTCACAAAACTTTGCTCCATGGTACGCGAGTGTTCCAGGATTAATCGTTATTGCACCTTATAGTGCGGCGGATTGTAAAGGGCTTTTAAAATCTGCAATTAAAAACCCTAACCCGGTAATTTTCCTTGAAAACGAAATCACATATGGTCAAAGTTTTGATGTTCCGGATATTGAAGATTACACCGTTCCGATTGGGAAGGCGAAAGTAGTTAAAGAAGGTTCTGATGTCACGCTTGTAAGCTATTCAATCGGAGTTAAATTTGCTCTTGAAGCGGCTGAAAAATTGGCCGCTGAAGGTATTGATGCGGAAGTGATTGACCTGCGTACTATTCGTCCACTTGATATTGATACGGTTATTGAATCCGTTAAGAAAACAAATCGCATTGTGTGTGTTGAAGAAGGGTGGGCCACATGTAGTGTAAGCTCAGAAATATCTGCACAATTAATGGAAAAAGCCTTTGATCATTTGGATGCACCGGTTACACGCGTAACCAACAAAGATGTGCCGATGCCTTATGCGGCCAATCTTGAAAAGCTCGCAGTTGTAAGTGATGATGATATCGTCGAAGCGGCAAAATCTGTTTGTTATAAAGGGGGAGATCAATAATGACTATCGAATTACACATGCCGGCTCTTTCTCCAACTATGGAAACAGGAACGCTTGCTAAATGGTTGGTAAAAGTTGGTGATACCGTTGAAAGCGGTACAATGATTGCGGAAATCGAAACCGATAAAGCAACAATGGAATTTGAA
>JABIPV010000099.1 GCA_018699075.1 Kordiimonadaceae bacterium
CGCCCATGATGTTGCTTTGAAACTGGCCTTTTTCAGCGCGGTTGGTATTGGCATTCCTGCGGTCATTATGCCACTTATGTCGGACGTAGCTATTTCAATTGTTGGAGTTACGATGGTAAAATTCTTCGTTGCCATGCCGTTAATTGCAGGTACCACTGCCATTAGGATGTCCGTACCAAATCAAATGCGTGGGCAGTTTACGGCCATGTATTTTGTCTTCATCGGCCTTATTGGAGCTAACTTAGGCCCCGTATTGCCTGGTTTCATCAATACTTTCATATTTGGCGAAGCAAATGATATGCTTGGAATTTCACTATCTATATCTGCTGCACTTACCATTCCGTTTAGCACCATATTATTATGGATAAGCTGGGGCGAATTTAAAAAGCACGTAAAAATTATTTAATACAAGAGATTGTATTCCTAGGGAGGATAAATTGAGCACAGAAGAAATAAAAACAGAACCTGATGAACATCTTGAACATACCATTCGTTATGCATGGTTCATCACTGCATTATTGATGCTTTGTTATACATTTTCAATGCTCGACCGGGAAATAATATCTTTGCTGGTTGAACCAATCAAAGCAGAATTCGGCATTACCGACTTTGAAATGGGCCTCCTTATGGGACCGGCTTTTAGTCTTTTTTATACTTTCATGGGTATTCCGCTCGGTTGGGCAGCGGACCGATATAACCGCAAAAACTTAATTACGATCGGCATTACAATCTGGAGCATCATGACGGCTTTTTGTGGCCTCGCTGGAACCTTTATGCAGCTGTTTATCACCCGAATAGGTGTTGGTGTCGGCGAAGCGTCACTTACTCCAAGTGCATCTTCTATGCTTTCCGACCTTTTTCCAAAAGAAAAACTACCTCTGGCGACCAGCGTTTATTCACTTGGTGTTTTTATAGGGTCTAGCCTGGCCATGATTGGCGGCGGTATCTTACTCAGCCAAATCAAGGACGTAACAGTAACCTGGCCTATTATCGGTACGCTTGAATATTGGCAGCTTACTTTTATCATTGTTGGACTTCCAGGTTTAATACTTGCCATTTTTATATATCAAATTATTGAACCAAAAAGAAAAGGCCTTGCACTTGATGCAGAAGGTCAGGTGGAAAAAGTATCACTGTCGAAAGCTTTTGCTCATATGTGGCAAAATAAAAAACTGTTCCTCAATTTCTTCCTTGGTGGATCGATTATAGCCACCATTGGCTATCATTCCGTTTGGTATCCGTCCCTCTTTATGCGTACCTGGGGCTGGTCAGAACTTGAAGCCGCAACAGCAACAGGTCTTCCTTCACTGATTGGTGGCGTAACCGGCTTAGTAGTTGGCGGTATAATAATGGGTAAAATGATCGAAAAAGGACGTAAAGATGCGGCCTTGTATATTGCATTCATTGCTGCGTTAGGCATCGGCATCCCCGCTGTTACTATGCCTCTTATGCCTACGGGTATCCTTGCAGCAACTGTAATGATTGGCGCAAAGCTTTTCGTCGGCATTCCATTAATTTCAGGTATCGCCATGATCCGAATGTCAGTACCTAACCAAATGCGCGGACAATTCACAGCACTATATTTCGTATTTATCGGCATTGTCGCTACTGGTATAGGCCCTGTTATTCCGGGTTTCTTCACGACTTTCCTGTTTAATGAAAACACTGAAATGATCCGCTATTCACTGGCCATTTCAGCAGCAATCGTTGTCCCCATTGGTTCCACAATGATTTGGTTCGGTTGGCAGGAATATAAGAAAGTGGTATACGCACAAGAAGATTAACTTTACGGAGGATAAAATGAAAAAACTAACTCACATTATTACCTTAATAATAATTGCACTTTATTCTTCATATTCGGTCGCACAAGAACCGCCGACGAGTTTGCAATCAAACGTAACAGAAGATGCAAAATTTACGGGTCTTGTCACTTTTGCCTTTTATAAAGATATAGAAGCCGGTGATAAGTTTTATTCGGAAATAATGGGACTTACCAAAACTTACCAACGCTCAGCAACGAGGATTTTCCGCATTTCTCCTACGTCCGCCATTGGTCTAATGGACCTTAACGCGGTTGAAGGCGCTGAAGTGATGAATAAAGACATGGGCTTTAGTTTCCTAATCGAAAAGACAGAAGACGTGGACCGCTGGTACGAATATCTAATTTCCAAAGGCGTTGAAGTTTACGCCAAACCAAGCAATGGAACACGCACACCCGTTCGCAGCGTACATTTTTATGACAGCGACGGATACGATATCGAAATTTTTGCATGGCTTCCCGGCGCAGAAATGTTCGAAAAGTTTTAGCTATTCATAGCTTATTCATTCGTACCTGAGCGCATGGATCGGATTTTTACGTGCCACTTTGTAAGCTTGTGAACCCACAGTTATCCACGCTATCAACAATGCTATCAAACCTGCCGCAATACAGAATAGCCCTACCCACGGGCTTTCTAACCTATTTGGATATTGTGTCAGCCAATTAATCATATAATACCCCGCTATCGGCCACGCAAAAATATTAGCCACTAATACAGGTTTTGAAAATTGCCAGATCAACAGTTTAATTATATCGGCGATACTTGCGCCTAGCACTTTGCGAATACCGATTTCCTTGGTACGTCGGTCCGCAACAAATACCGCTAGTCCATAAAGTCCCAAACAACCAATAATAATTGTAAGCACAGCAAAGATAAAAAATAAAACCATTTGCCCTTGTTCTTTTTGAAACTCACGTGCAAGTGCCTCTTCCACATAATAGTGTCTAAAAATCTCCCCGGGATACATAACCTGCCACAAGGATTGCACAGCGTTTAAGACATTTTGAGAATCTCTCGGCACCCTGATCGCCAGACTATAATAATCTGATGTGCTTAAATATATTTCAGGGCGTGGATTACGTTTAATTGTATGTATCTGCGCATCACCAACAACACCGATCACTTCTAAATCAATGTAAAGCGGTGTTTCATTTGGACTTACGTTGCGCCTAAAACTTTGACCAATAGCTTCTTGTGGTGAACCAATATCCAAAGTTTTAACCGCCGCTTCATTTAAAATGAAACTATATGCCGCGCCGCCGCCTTCGGTTATATTTGACGGAGTTATATCCATAGGCCGCTTTTCATCATAAAATCGTCCCGCAATCAACGGGATTTTAAAAGTGGTGAAATAATCAGGATCAACGTTGGTTTTTCCTAGTGATACCCTGTTTAAGTCATCACCATCAACAATATAAAGTCCCGTATTTTGTTCTGAATAATTGGTTGGTGCTTCTTGAAGTAACGACGCTGCTTCCACACCCGGAATTTTAAGTACTTCTTCCTTAAATGTAGTGTTGCTTAATTTTGTCGCCTCTGCGCCTAATCCGGAAATGATAAGTAGATTTTCAGGATCAAATCCCCGGTCAGCAATGCGAAAGTATGTAACTTGAGCAAAAATCACACTTGTCGCGATGATAAGCGCAATAGTGACAACACTTTGGAAAACTACGAGCATATTTCTTGCTTTTGTTGTGCCTTTAGATTCCGATGATTTATTGGCTTGCAAATGCTTTATGGGCCTAAAGGATGATAGAATTAGAGCGGGATAAAACCCTGCCAAGGTACCAATAAAAATCATCACGGATATGATTAAATTACGGATGGCTGGATCACTTAGAGTAAGTTGCAATTCTTTGGTCACAGCTTCATTTAAATAAGGAAGCAGTAAAACCGAAACAATATAAGCAATGATCCCAGATAGTATGGTCAGCGCGTATGCTTCCCCCATATGCTGTACAATAAGTTGACGTCTAGAGGCACCAAGTACTTTACGAAGAGCAACTTCGCGGGCGCGGCGGCTTGCCCGTGCCGTTGATAGATTAACAAAATTAATGGCTGCAACAACAATGACAAGTGCAGAAATGACCGCCAGTGCAAAAACAAGATCACGGTCACCGCCCGGCTTCATGGTGCCAAGGCCCGATCCTTCAAGATGAATATCCAAAACAGGAAAATTAATAAAAATATTTGTTTCAGAATTTTTAAGCCCTTCCGTACTAGAAGGCAAAAGGTAGTCAACAAAATCGACCATTCGTTCATTAACGGCATTAATGTCGCCATTTTCTGTCAGTTTAAAATAAATGTGATTATTGGCTTCATTCCAACTGGTAAATCTTTCCCCAAATTCAGGACTGTTTTCATTTACAGCAATAAGCGTATCAATAACCAAATGGGTATTATCACCCAGATCAGCCATCACCGCCGCCACGGTATATTCTTCTTTTAAATCCACCAATGTGACCGTTTGCCCGAGGGGATCCTGAACACCAAAATATTTTTCTGCAAACCTTTCGGAAATGATAATACTTGAATGATCACTGAGAGCTGCACGGGCATCACCAGAAATAATTTCCAGATCAAATATGTCCAAAAATTCTGGATCTGCCATACTAATGCGTTCTCGGAATTGATTATCGCCTAATTTCACCACGCCAGAGAAACGGTTTAAACGTGCTGAGGCTTCGATCTCTCCTTCAAAGTACGGTTTTAATGCTGGTTTTATGGGGCCCGACGAATTGGCGAGCTCTAAATCATCCCTGCCTTCAATGATCCATGTGGTTTGAAGTCGGTAAAGCCGTTCTGCGTCCGACCACTGCGTATCGTAGCCATATTCGTCCTTAACGAACAAAGAAATCAGAAGCGCCGCCGCCATACCGATAACAAGGCCCGTTACATTTAAAAAACTGTCGAGTTTATATTTAAGAAAATTACGCAGTGCGATTTTTAGATAATTCTGGAACATCTTTCCCTCACTTCACCAAGATAAAATGTCCCTACTTCCCTAAACCACAATAGCCCTAAAAGAAATTAAATGTCAAATTTAAGGTTTTAAAGTCGGCATAAAAGTATCCATCACCATGTTTTTAACAAAGCTGCTACTAACCCTATAACGGTTCATGAAGACGATGATAGATGTATCCGTATCGACGTATCGCGCGAAGTAGGCAACAAACCCAGCAACCTGCCCACTATGACTTGTTGTTTTAAGACCACGTTCGGGCGACACACGCCAGCCGAGGGCATATTCCGTATCAGTACCGTCCGGCAAAATCACCGACGTCCACATTGTTTTTTTAGATTGCTCACTTAATATTTTTGTCCCGTAAAGGGCCGCGTCCCATTTGGCAAGATCCGCTGCCGAGGAAAGAAGGCCACCAGCACCAAGGGTTGAAGACGTTTCCGTTGCATTACGGTTTATCAGTTCACCAAGTTTATTTACCCAATATCCTTCGGCACGATTTTTAATAATCGCTTCGGGATCAGCCATCCGCGTATTACGCATTCCCAGTGGATCAAAAATACGTTTCTTTAAAATCTGACCCAGCGGCAACCCGTCTATGCGTTCCACAATCATGCTTAGGATAAAATAAGCCGTATTACTGTAGTAATATCCTTGCCCCGGGGCAAAATCTACGGGTCGGGCTTGGGCAATTTTAATCACTTCTTCTGGTGTCATTCTAAGGCGGTAAACATCATAGCTATATATTTCCTCATAGTCTGGAATACCAGATGTATGTGTAAGCAACTGATGAATGGTTACCCCTGCCCAATCACTAGGAAGACTTGGGATATATTTGTGGATTTTATCATTCAGTGAAAGCTTGCCTTCTTCAACAAGTTGAAGCGCAGCGGTTGCGGCGAACTGTTTACTTATGGAGCCAATTTCAAATAGCGTTTCTGCCTTTACAGGAACTGAGAGCTCCACATTGGCCTCACCGTATGTTTGAAGATGTAAAATCTCACCCTTTGACGCCACGGCGATCAGACCGCCGGGGATATTATTATCTGCCATATAGCTTTTAATCTTTGCGTCCATTTGCGCCAGCGCCGAACGGGAAGGTTCGATTACTTGTGCATGCGTACTGCACAGCATTAATGTCCAAAAGAAAAGGAAATATTTCAACATCTTTAGTCTAATTTCTTCACTTTAATATTTCGGTACCAAACCGGATTTCCGTGGTCTTGCAAGGCAAAATGTCCCGTTTTACTTTGGGCAAACCCGGGCCAAGTGGCAAACTTACTATCGGCCAGAATTGCCGCCCAATTATCATCCCACATGGTTGTTTCCACAACTTTAACCCCGTTCAAATATTGTTGAAGTGTATTTCCTGAAACAATGATACGAACCTCGTTCCATTCGCCAACGGGCTTTGACGCATCAACTGAACTTGCAATCATATCATAAAGATCACCTGCTTGATGGCTAACAATTCTACCGTCAGGATGACCTATATTATCAACGACCTGCATTTCTGCTGCTGAATTATAAACATTTTCGAACTTTTCATCTTCAACCACGTGCCAGAATATTCCACTATTTGAACCTTCTGCGACTTTCCATTCAAGGTTCAATTCAAATTGACCATACTCACCTTTACTGATGATATCATTTCCAGAACCCGGGCCACCCGCACGGTCAGAATTATAGAAAAGAGTGTCTCCATCAATGATCCATTCTGACGGAAAATCTTCTCTCATATAACCGCGCCATTGATCGGTGCTTGATCCGTCAAACAATATTTCCCATTCTGAAGATGCTTCAGTATTTTGCTCAGCTTGACCACATGCAGATAGTGCACCCATAACCATAATCATTGTAATTTTTTTTAGGTTCTTCATTATTCTCTCGATTATATTTGAACATTAATTTAAGCACACTGTAACAGTGTCAGATTATTTTACTACAAATTTCAAAATCTCTTTTGCTTTGTCAGTGTCAGATACAACCTCTTCTTCGGGCGGAATATTTACGCCTTTTTGACAAGCAGGCCGCGCATTTATGACTTCCAACCAACGGTTTAAATGATCAAGTCCGTCTAAGCTAAAACCGGACCAGTCATGGCGACGGATCCAACACCAATTTGCAATGTCGGCAATGGAAAAATCACCCGCCAACCATTCATTATCCGCCAGATGGCTATCGATCACTTCACATAACCTGCGGCTTTCATTTTGATATCTATCAATGGCCGGTTGGTACTTTTCAGGGAAATAACGGTAAAACACATTGGCCTGCCCCATCATCGGGCCAATACCGCCCATTTGAAACATCAACCACTGAATAACACGGCTACGCGCTTTGGTCTCTGTCGGTAAAAGCTTTCCCGCCTTATCCGCCAAATACATCATAATCGCACCACTTTCAAACACAGCGAAATCATCATTATCCCGATCAATGATTGCCGGAATGCGACCATTGGGATTAATTTTTAAAAACCAATCTTTCTTTTGGTCCATGTCCGATAAATTAATCGCGAGAACATTATAAGGAATTTCAAGCTCCTCAAGTGTCACAGTAGCCTTGAACCCGTTCGGTGTTCGCGCTGTATAAAGATCAATCATTATATGTGCCTTTTATCTGTTTCTCAAAACGTATCTGCCTTTAATGACAAATCCAAATTATAAAACAACCACTGCAACAATACCATTTTTAAATAATTGACATTTGCGTAAAAAGTATATTAAATTAAATATTAATCTATCATAAGTAGAAACTAATATTCAATAGAGGCAACAAATGACTTCAGAAGTCGTTTTAATGAACTGACAAGCTGTTGCAATGGCCGCTGATAGTGCTGTCACAGTAAGTTCTAAAAATGTTACCCATAAAATTTATAATTCAGCTAACAAACTTTTTGCACTTTCCAACAATCACCCTGTAGGAGTAATGATTTATAACGCTGCTACATTAACAGGTGTACCTTTTGAAACTATAATAAAAATGTATCGAAGAAATCTCAATAATAAAAGTTTCAACACTGTAGCTGAGTACAGAGACGATTTTATTAAATTTATGAATAACGGTTGTCATTTATTTTCAACAGATGAACAAGAAAAATGTTTTTATCAACGTTTGCTATCGAATTTTATTGTACTAATAAATGACGTTAGAAAAATGAGAGACAAAGAAATTGAAAACAACCCTAAAAAGAAACGCCCCCCAATAGAGAATTATATAAATGATGGTTTGAATAAAAATTATCAAATTAATTCTAAATTAGAATTTTCACTCGGAATGAATAAGACTTTTGAATCAAAATTAATTAAAAAATATAAAAGCCTCTTTCATAACTTCTTATCAAATGAAAAATTTCAAATAGATTAAAAGAAAATTAATATTACCACCCTAACAAAGAAATATATTTTAGAATTTACACGAAATAGCACATCAAATGCATACAGCGGAATAGTATTTTCTGGCTTTGGTGATAAAGAGATTTTACCATCCACCTGCGATATAACAATTTTCTGCGTCTTTGGAGATCGTCTAAAATATAATATTGCTCAAGAAAAAAAGATCAGTTTTGATTTGCCAGCTTATATTATGCCTTTTGCTCAAAGTGAAATGATACATACCTTATTGATGGGAGTTTCTCCTAAATATACGAATGCTTTGTATGGGGCATTTATAGGAAGTATTGATCCTTTGAGCGAAACCATAGTTGATTCAATTGATAATCTGACGAAAGTTCAAAAGAAAGCTTTAAAAACTACACTCAAAAAATTGATTATCGATGGGTATAGCAATACAATTGAAAATATTAATGCCCATAGCGCTGAGGTACATTATAAACCAATAATAGATGCTATTGAGTTTTTACCGATTGACGAATTAGCTATAGTTGCTGAAACTTGTGTTAATTTAAACTCATTTCAAAAAAAAGTTTCTATGGAAGATGAAACTGTTGGCGGCCCAGTGGATGTATTAGTAATTTCAAAAGGAGATGGATTAATCTGGATTAAAAGAAAACACTACTTTGATCCCAAATTAAACAGGCATTTCTTTAAAAATTATTTTGATTAAATATTTTAATTTCTATTTAACTAATACTATACTATAATATGCTCAAACAGGATTATATGAAATGGATCAAATAGAACTTTCAAACTTATCGGATGAAGAAATTGAAAAACTATTACGCGTACTTGTAAAAGATTCAGGAATTGGCGACATTAACTCACTAAAAGTGAATGAAATACTTTCTTCCCCCGAATTTATTTTTGGACGCACTGTAGCTAAAAAAGAAATTTCCGAAATACGTGAAAAGTTAATGGCGTAAACCCATTCAGTGTTCTCGCGGTATAAGAGATCAATCATTATATAGACTTTTACCAATAATATTTATCTGAACTTATCCGGCGTTAAATGCCATTCCAAATTATTGGGAGGCGTAACCGATAATTCCTCCGGCTTTTGCATTGCCCGAAGTTGCGGGGTAAAATCATAAGGGATCATGGACGGGCGATTGGTGCCGCCGCGGTTCATATATTCCCATACAATCGACTTATCTGGTTTTACCTGAAACAATCGTCCCGTATTATCCTCAGCAATATAAGTATTACCGTTAGGGAGCCTTTTTTGTGTACCCATAGATTTACTGAAAAACTTAAGATTAGCATATCCTTCAGTTTCATATACCCATTCAACTTCACGGCTTACGGGGTTTATTTCCACGATATAAGTTTGCCCCGTATGTTGGCGTAAAGTGGTGAACAAGCCATTATCAAATATTAAGATATTCCCTGCTCCGGGCAATCCCTTTTCAATCATTTCCGGTTCGTGGGAATGGGACATGCCACCTTTATAATCATGGCCACCGCGCCATACGACTTCTTTGCTCACTTTATCAATGATGTACATTTCATTGATATTTCGGGCGTTAAAAAGGATATTACCGGGCTTAAAGCGTGTATCACCACCATCATACCATTTATTTTCTGGCAGTTCCGCCATCGAATTGGCATGGAGCCAGTCTCCTTTAGGTGTCGCTGGTGAATAGCGATTTAAATCAAGGTGGTTATAGGCTTTCCACTGCCAAACCACTTCACCCTGTGCGTTAACCTCATATAGATTTCCACTTAATTGAACATCTTCGGAACCGCGCTTTTTCTCTCCCCACCATTGATTAGCCGCTTGGTCCTTTACCTGTGATTGGAACTCAGCAGGCATGGGTTCATGGGCAATCAGTAGCTTATTACCATTTGCAAGCACCCGTAGATCATTGACCGAACCAATCCCCGCGTGACGCCAAACTTCGTTGCCGTCCCAATCATATTCTACAAATTCAGTTGGGTTCTCCGCATCATCTACACCTGCGTCATCAGGCATGGCGACAGGTGCGTCCCATACCCACGTAGATGTATTTAGCACCCACGATGGATAAGGTGATATCGGGTCGTAAAACACATCGTTAGTTGAATCGTATTTCATGCCGATACCAGCGTACCGAAACCGAATGTTGTTGTTGTAGCTAGTCTGCACCCAATTTGTGTCAGCACCTAACAAGTCTTTGCAAAATGCTATGCCG
>JABIPV010000007.1 GCA_018699075.1 Kordiimonadaceae bacterium
AGAGGGAATAATAACGACAGAAGAATTAGGAATAGACCTGCGCTTCGGTAACATTGAAGCTATTCGTAAATCTATTGAACTTATATCAACAAGATCAGGTTTCTTTAATATTATCGCTGACGGCGTAAAGCGAGCCTCAGAGAAAATAGGCAAAGGTTCTGAAAAATACGCTCTTCATGTTAAAGGCCTCGAAATGGTGCCGGTTGAGCCTAGGTGCCAAACTAATCTGGGGTTAGGGTTTGCCACAGCGCCGATAGGTCCGCGTTATGATATATGTGAACATGACTGGGATTTTGACCCATCGGTAGGATGGAGCCATACGCTTAAAAACGCGAACACAATGGGTATACTTAATCGCGTAGCCATGGATGAACTTAGTATAGATAAAGTACGAAACTTTAAGGCACTCAACAGCTTATGGTCTGCGGCGGATAGTTTGGGCATGTGCATTTTTGCCATTTCCCCCACCCGTATTTTAACACTCGAAGAAATGGCAGGACTTGTTTCCCAAATCACCGGTTGGAATTTTTCTTCATTTGAGCTTATGAAAATTGGTGAACGTAGAAATACATTAATGCGTATTTATAATCTGCGTGAAGGGTTAACGGCCGAAGATGATACACTGCCAGATCGTTTTTTTGATGATCCTATCAGACAAGGGCGTTGGCGAGGAACAGTTATTGATCGCGCGAAATTTTCAGCTATGATAAAATCATATTACCTTATGATTGGCTGGAATGACGCTGGTATTCCACTAACAGAAACGCTATATGATTTAAATTTAAACGAGCACGTAAAATAAAAATAAGGCCACAAAATGTTTCCACCCAATATTGATAAATGCTTAAATGTTGAAGATTTCCGTAAAGCAGCACGTAAGCGCGCCCACCGTATGGTTTTTGATTATATTGATGGCGGTGCAGATGATGAGATTACATTAGCCCGAAACAGTGACGTCTTTAACGATTATGAACTTCAGTATAAAGTTTTATCTGGCCATGCCAATCCCGATACCTCAACAACAATATTGGGTGAAAAAATTGATGTACCCTTTGTCCTTTCCCCTTCTGCGGGAAATAGATTATTTCATACAGACGGCGAAAGGGGAGCCGCAAAAGCAGCTGATAAAGTGGGCACCGTTTATTCGTTATCCACGTTAGCATCCCTCTCTATAGAAGACGTCGCTGCAATGACAAAAGGGCCAAAATGGTTTCAGCTTTATGTATGGAAAGACAGAACACTTGTAAAAGAAATGCTCGACCGTGCAAAAGCTGCGGGTTATACGGCCATGATCTTAACAGTTGATCTTCCTATTACAGGCAACAGAGAACGTGACCCAAGAAATGGTTTCACAATTCCGCCCAAAATTGGCCTCAAACAAATATGGCACGGACTTCAAGCACCCTATTGGTGTTTAGATTATGTCACCAAACCAGCCATAAAATATGCCAACCTTTCCCAGGATACATCAGCCGTAACTCTGAATGAATTTGTTGCAGAGCAGCTCGACGCAGGCTTTAGCTGGGATGATGCGGAATGGTTGCTTGGCGAATGGGGTGGCCCTGCGGTTTTAAAAGGTGTCGTCCGTGCGGATGATGCCGTTCAAGCCGTAAAGAGCGGTTTTAATGCCATTTCAATATCAAACCATGGTGGTAGACAGCTTGATAGCTCACCAGCGCCCTTATCAGCCCTTCCCGCCATACGCGACGCAGTCGGTGGTACAACTGAACTTATCGTTGATGGAGGCATAAGACGAGGTACAGACGTCTTAAAAGCCCTCGCGCTGGGGGCAAATGCCGTAAGCTTCGCAAGACCTTATCTTTACGGACTGGCCGCCGGCGGTGAAAAAGGCGCCATCGCCGCCGTCGAAATGATCGCCAATTCTATTAAGCACGATATGGTATTACTTGGTGTCGGATCCATCAAAGGCATTGATAGATCATTTATTAAAAAGAGAAACCAATATTAATGGTCCTATAATTTCATGTTAAAATATTTCAATTTCATCATTCCTTTTCTTGCATTTCTTTTGCTAGGTTGTGAACAATCTGAAAAAAATACTTCTAATGTTTTGCGTGCTGAAATGCCACTTGAAAAATATGATTTTAATCGCACGACTTATAATCCTGAAGATTTAAAGTACCTGATGGGTAATGCGGAAATGGGCGGGCTTGCTGATCTTAAAGGGCTTGGGTTTGAAAAACTTTGGTTCACGGATGTATGGCGCGATAAAGCCGCCAGAATGCCTGTGAACGGTCCCATACTTTATAATTCAGAATATGCCACAAAAATTCCCAGCCAATATACACAAAACCTTAGTCTTAAAAACGGTATTTTATCGACCATAGTAAAATTTAGCGACGGCACTGGTTATGAAACTCAAATGTTTTTTTCCGGCAATGACAAACATCTTTTAGCGATCAAAATTAAAGACTTTTCACCCGTGAAAACAAATTGGCAAATATCAACCCCTACAGAAGACTTTCAGGTTACCAAAAATAAAGGCATTTGGTCCGGTCACAATAATCAATATTATTCAAAGATAAATTGGACACTGAACTTATCAGAAGGCGTTTTAATACAAAACAAAGATCAAAAATTCGAATTCGTACTTAACTGTACGTCATCAGGGAAAGTTGGGCATTTAAGCCGTTAAAATAAGAGAGTATTCTG
>JABIPV010000363.1 GCA_018699075.1 Kordiimonadaceae bacterium
CTTTCGGTGTTTGCGAAATACCGTCAAAATATGGAAGTTCAGACGCCGAATAAAGCGGCCAGTTACCCGCGTCTTCTTCGATAGGATAATCCATCTTTTGCCAACCCAATTGGCTAGACCCTTTGCGACCAGCGTGTCCTAACTGCATACAGATTTTTGTTTCTGTATTTTGATGGACGAAATCGACAATTTCTTTCCACTTTTCTTCTTGTTTATCGGTCCAAAGTCCCGGGCAACCACGAGTAATACGTGCTTCTGGTGATGGACATGTCATTTCCACATAAATAAGTCCCATGCCGCCTTTCGCGGCCCCGCCATAATGAATAAGATGCCAATTAGTCGGATTGCCATCTTCATCTGCTGAATATTGAGCCATGGGAGACATCACCACCCGATTACGCAGCTCCATACTTTTTAACTTATATTTTGTAAACATAGGCGTAGGACGACTTTCACGGTAATCATAACCGCTTTCCTTATAATATCGCTCATACCATGCTGTATCCATTTTTTCAGCAAAGTCCGGATCACGTAATATCAAATTATCATAAGTGACCGATTTTGAACGACACATGACAACCGCTGCGAATTGCATCAAATCCATATCCCATGAACGATCCATATGTTCAAACCAACTTAAAGAAACATCAGCATTGTGCTGTAATATTTGTACAGGCGTTTCTCGTTCAGCTACGTAGGCTTTAAAAGCGGCTTCAATGGATGTTTCACCGTGTTCAACCATGGCGTCCGATAGGGCAATGGCACATTCCATCGCAAGCTTGGTTCCAGAACCAATTGAAAAATGGGCCGATGCTTTGGCGTCACCCAAAATAGCAATATTTTTATGATACCAATTGTTACAATAAATACGTGGAAATTGTCGCCACATAGAACGATTTGTAATTAAGCCATGGCCTTCTAATTCTTCCGCAAAAATTTCTTCTAATTTATTCGCAGTTCCTTGCTCATTAAATTCTTCAAACTGCCATTTTTGCCAACACTCATCTGACATTTCAAACACCCATGTTGATGTACCTTCTTCATATTGATAAGTGTGGGCACAAATTGGTCCGTGAATTGTGTCTTTAAAAAAGTAAGTAAAATCTTCGACGGTGCGCGTCGAGCCCATCCATGTAAATCGATTGGTTTTTTGAATAATAGAAGGATTAAAAAACTCTTTATAATGATCGCGAATTTGTGAGCCTATACCATCACTGGCGAGTATCATATCGGATGAAGCGAAATCATTTTCTAGGTTTTTAACATCTATGTGAGTACCAAACGTCAATTTAACCCCAAGTGCTTCGCATCTATTATGAAGTACTTTTAATAAATTAAGCCGGGAACAACCGGCAAAGCCATTGCCTGTGCATCTTGCTTCTTCGCCTTTATAACGAATAATAATATCGTCCCAATAGGCAAATTCATCGCGGATAAGATCATACGATTCAGGATCTCGGCTTAGAAATTCATCTAATGTTTCGTCGGAAAATACTACACCAAAACCAAAAGTATCGTCCGGCATATTTTGTTCAAAAACTTCAATATCCCAGTCAGGCTTCGCTTTTTTAGTAAGTATCGCGTAATAAAGTCCGCCCGGACCTCCACCAATGATAGAGATTTTCATGTGCTGTCCCTCCTGAAATTTAAGAAATTACCCTACAGCCGTTTATCTTACGTGTAAACTATATTTGTCCGCTTGCAGTTTTAGACGGGGTAGATATAGTGCTATTCAGGGAGAAAAAAGTATATGACAGAAAACAAATATACAGAAAGACAGCGTGAAAGCCTTAAACTTTGGATAGAACTGGTGCGCTATTCAGGTAAGTTAGAGCAGATAATTGATGAAAAACTTAGGCAACATCACGGGCAAAATATTTCTCGGTTTGACGTATTATCGCAGCTGGAAAGGGAACGCAAAACGGGCCTTACCATTGGTGAGCTCGCGGGGCGACTGATTGCCTCAAAAGGAAACATCACTGGGTTACTGGATCGAATGTTAAAAGATGCTTTGATAACTAAAACGGCCAAAAAGGATGATAAACGTAGTTATATCATTAACATTTCCGATAAAGGGCTTTTGATCTTCAAAGCAATGGCAGATAATAATGCCAAATGGATTGAACAATCACTCCAATCAATTGATATTGATAATATGAAAGAATTTACAAAATTTTTAAGTACGGCGCGGGTTTCACTAGATTAAATTTAATTCTTTAAATCTTTTCTAAGCAATTTTCCTGTGGCTGATTTTGGCAGACTATCCCTAAATTCGACCGCACGTGGATATTTATAAGGTGCAACATTCGATTTAACGAACTTCTGAATATCTTTAATTAAATCTTCGCCTTCAACAAAGCCTTCATTTAAGACAATAAAAGCTTTTACAATGGTGCCTCTTTCAGCATCAGGGGCACCGATTACGGCACATTCTAATACTGCGTCGTGCCCCATAATCGCCTGTTCTACTTCTGGGGAAGCGATATTATAACCGGCGGATATAATTATATCATCGCCTCGCGCCACAAACCAAAAATACCCATCCTCATCTTGTTTGAATATATCACCTGTAATATTCCAACCGTTTGTTACATATTTTTCTTGTCTATCGCCATTTAAATATCGACATCCCGTCGGTCCCTTAACCACTAATCGTCCTGCTTCGCCTCTTGGAAGAGGATTATCATCATCACCCCATATTTCCGCTTGATATCCCGGAACAACTTTTCCGGTTGAACCGGGTCTAATATCATCGCCAGATGCAGAAATAAAAACATGTATCATTTCTGTCGCACCAATACCGTCAACCAGCCTGATGCCCGTAACTGCATAAAAATCATCCGATACAGATAAAGGTAAATTCTCACCCGCGGAGATGCATGTTTTAAGGCTTGAAATATCATGCTCGCTTATATGATCAATTATCACTTTATAGGCCGTTGGTGCGGTAAATAAAGTCGTCACCTGATATTTTTCAACTATACCTAAAATGACTTTCGGACCACCACCTTCAAAAAATACCACAGACGCACCAAAACGGGCGGGGAATACAAGCAGTCCACCAAGCCCAAATGTAAATGCAAGCGGTGGAGAGCCGCAGAAAACATCTTCAGGTAAAGGTTTTAAAGTATATTTGGCAAAGCTATCGGCCATGGCCAATATGTCACGGTGAAAATGCATGGTTGCTTTAGGAAGACCTGTTGTTCCTGATGTAAACGCTAGTAAGGCTAAATCATCCGACTTGGTTTTTACCGCTTCAAACTGTCCATTTCTTTCTGACATCTTTTGCTCTATATCAGAAAATGAAACAACATGTGCGGCTTTCCCTTTGCACGTTTCAGATAAATCAATGATCAGGTTATCTTCAATAATAATGACATCCGGCTGACCAACTTCTATGATTGCATCCAGTTCTTTTTGTCTCAGCATGGTCATGGTGGTTACAGCGATCCCACCCGCCTTAAGAACAGCATACCAAAGCACCGCTAACATTGGCGTGTTATTTCCACGAAGAAGTACCCTGTTGCCAGGAATAATGTTATAATCTTCACATAGAACGGCAGCAGTCTGATTGGATTTATGGTTTAAATCATCATAAGTCCAAACCAATTTTCCCATTTTAATCGCAGAATTATTTGGATACCCGTTATCCAGTAATTCTTCAGCAGCATTTAAATATTTTGGATAGGCAGGCACTTTATCGCCAAATAAAAATTCTGGCCAGGTTGCTTGTTCAGGCAGTCTGTCTAAAGCGAAAGTATCAATGTGAGCCGTCATATATTACCCATTTTCGTTAAGATTTTTTCTTACACTCATCAATATATTGGTAAAAGTTACAATATCATCTTCTGCAATACCATCAAAAGCTTTCTTATAAACATCACTTGCCAATTGCTTTAGATTTCCTAAAATTTGTTTGCCCTTATCCGTTATAAAAACCTCAACCACCCGATTATCATTGGGAAAGGGTATTCGTTTCACGAGCGCGTCCTTTTCCATTCTCATTAATATACGGGTAATGGTTGATATTTTCGTCACCGAACGTCGAGATAAATCACCAACTGTACTTGGGTTTTTATCACCAAGTAACATCAACACTCGCCAGCTTGGTTGATCCATATTAAAGGATTTAAGCTTTACAGTCATTTGATCAATATAAGTGGCTGATGTTCTATTTAAGTTATAAAGAGGATAATCATCAAGAATGAAATCAGGATGATCCGGTCCAGTTAAACTCACCTTCTTGTGCGTCATTGCCTGTTAATCTTTCTGCCTGATGATCTTTCAAACTCTGGTTAAATTCTGTACCCTTGTCACTGAGTAGTGCCGCGTCCCTAAGTTCAGCAATTTTCTCAGCGAGATTTTCTTCATTTTCATGTTCCACAGCGAAAGCCATAATACGTGAAAAACGGTTGATACCCCGCGCGTGAGTATCGCCGTATCCTTTGATAAGTCTTGGGCATTTCGCAATTTCTGCTGTTACGTCTGGTTTTTGCTGTGCGTATTTTTGAACGAGATCAAGCCACGCGATAATTCTTCTGTCTTCGGTATGATAACGCAGACTTACCTTGCGCAGAAACCGTAGTTTCGCCACCCCGCGCAATAAAATATAGCCGAGTATCGTTTTGGGTCTAATGATGCGACCTGTTGAAAATAATGGCGATAAAATTTTCTTAAAAATTTTCGAGCCGCTCATCATACGGCCCATGCCCGCCGGCAGTATATCCGTGAATTCTTCATATCTGGGGTGGAAATAATCGTGACCGTACCAAATTTGATTTTCTGTGGCACGAATTTCAGATGATATTTTTTCTGACCGCTCGTGGCGGGTTTTTAAATCCGCCACCCTGATCACATCTTCAAATCCCATCCACAGGGCCAAATATCGGGCCACTTCCGTAACCAATGTGCCATTGATAGCTTCTAAGCGATCCAAATAAAGGCTTGCATAATCCCCATCTTGATAATCAACAAGTCGATGAACACCGTACGTAATAATGGCTTGAGCGTCTTCTGGAAAGGTTTCTATACGGTCCAATAAAGCAGACGATGAAGTTTTATCTAATCCACAATTATTTTGTGCAAGTTTTTCAATATCGCCATTTGCCCCTTTATATCCCAGATCGAAACCTGCCAGATTTGTTTCAATAGCGCGGCCAGAATTTTTTATGGTTTGCTCAAATGCCGCACGGGAAAAGGGAAGCGCTCCTGACCCAGCCAAAGCACCAAAGAGCACACTTGAAATAACACTGGAAGAGCGAAGAACCATTTCATCCATATCAAAAAGAATTAAGTTTTTTGCGGCATTTTCAATTGCACTACGCACATTATCACTATTCAAACGGCCATCGCCCATATCTTCTTTTTCGGATATGGCATAAACGCGATGATCAGATGCGATCAGTGTGGTTCTATCTGCTGTAACTATACCACGATTAACCGCCCGTGCGGCTTCCATTAATTCAGACGCAAGGCAAATATCCACATCACCCGGAACGGGCATTAACGAAAGAATAGGCTCCCGTCCTTCTTTTATTGCTAATTCTTCTGGGAATAACTCAATGGCATAAATGGTTGCTCCCGTCCGTTGGGCAACGCCTGCAATTGCGGTATATTGGGCAAGATATCCATTATTTTCCGCCAGTTCAACTATCCAGCTACTAAGAACACCACCGCCTTGGCCGCCTAATGCGGATACGGCGATTGAAATACGAGAGCGGGTCATAGGATACCCGCTTTCTTCAGACGGTTTAAGCGTTTTCGCTCAGCACTATTTTGCATCCAACCGATTATTGATGCCCGAATGCCGTTTTTAAATTTATCCCAAATATTTGGATTATAAACCAATGTCACTTTTGAAAAAGACGGACAAAGCACAGCAGCATGGGCAACTTCACCACAATGACCACAACCCACACAGCTGTTATCAACATAGGCAATAGGGTCTGATTTCAAAGGATCTGGATTTTCTTTTAACGTAAGCGACGGACAACCAGACATACGGATACAGCTGTGATCCCCCGTACAGGTATCACTATCTACGTAAAACCGGTCGCGTTCCACGCGTTTTAAAGCTTTTACATTTCTGATAAATTCGGGCTTCACTCGGCGTTGACGATTAAGTTGACATTCACCCTTTGCAACAATCACCTTTGGGCCCCGAACTTTTGTTGTCATCGCTTCATGAAGCGTTCGGTGCATTTCCACAAGATCATAAGTACGTACAGTTTTTACCCATGTCACACCAACCCCTTTTACCGCTTCGGCGATATCATGTTCGGTGCTGCGTTTTTCATGTTCACCTGCGGATGATAATAAATCCTGCCCGCCTGTGGCCGCCGTATAATTATTATCAACGATCATTAAAACATTATCTGTTTTATTAAACACTGCATTTCCAACGCCACTGGTTAGACCATTATGCCAAAACCCACCGTCACCCATGATCGATAAAGTGCGTTGCTTTGCGTCCTTATTAAACGCAGATGCACCCGCCCAACCAAGGCCATATCCCATGGTTGTATTGCCTATATTAAAGGGTGGCAAAATTGAAAATAAATGACAGCCAATATCTGCACTTACATGAAATGCACCTATATCCTTTTCCACCAGTTGAATGGCCGTGAACATGGGGCGTTCGGGACAACCCGTACAAAATCCGGCGGGACGTTGAGGCACATCAATGGGCGCGGCGGCAGGTACGTTATGTGATTTAGGCTTTAAAATATCATTGGTTTCGGCAAATTTCTCAATGCCTTTTTTAATCACATCACTGGTATATTCCCCAATATCACTGATCATATCTTTACCATTTAAAATAGTATCTGATCCAGCTTGGCGCAATATGGTATTCAGTTCTTGTTCAATATAATTGGGATGACCCTCTTCAACCAACAGAACCGCTTTTTTACCCGCCGTAAAATCAAGTATTTCGTCATTTATCACAGGATAAGTAACATTCATTACATATATGGGAAGGTCCGCATCACCGAAAGCATTACTTAATCCCAAAAGTTCCAGAGCACGGATCAGGCTGTTATATAGTCCCCCTTGAACAATGATGCCCACGTCACCCTTTTCAGCACCAAGATGCTCATTTAATTTTTTCGCTTTAATAAAATCCACCGCAGTCGGCCAGCGTGATGTCAATTTTTCATGTTCATGAAGATAATTCGCAGGGGGCAATACAATGCGTGAAGTATCTCTAACGGGGTTTTCCATAGCTTCTTGAATGGTAAATTCAGGGCTTACATTATCCTTTGCCATAAAGCGTCCATAGACATGACAGGCCCTGATGCGCAATTGCAACATCACGGGTGTATTTGAAGCCTCCGAAAGTTCAAACCCTGTTTCAACCGCATCAACGATTGATGTTAAATTTGGTCGTGGGTCGAGCAGCCACATTTGCGATTTCATGGCAAACGCATGACTGCGTTCCTGCATGATCGATGACCCTTCACCGTAATCTTCACCAACGATAATAAGTGCGCCGCCTGTAACACCCCCTGATGCTACATTCGCGAGCGCGTCACTGGCGACATTGGTACCGACTGTGGATTTCCATGTCACTGCACCACGCAGAGGATAATTTACGGACGCCGCGAGCATGGCAGCCGCCGTGGCCTCACTGGCGGACGCTTCAAAATGAACATTAAGTTCATTCATAATATCTTCCGCGTCAGAAAGCACATCCATTAAATGGGATATGGGAGAACCTTGATAACCACCCACATAAGAAACACCTGCTTGAAGTAATCCTTTTGTGACCGCAAGAATACCTTCGCCGCGAAATTCTTCACCTGCGCCAAGTCTTAGCTTTTCAACTTCTTTTTTAAAAGACCGTTCAGCCATTTAATTATTTAAGACATGGTCATGGCAAGAACGCGAAGAGGACTACCTGACCCATTTTCAATTTTAAGCGGCGGGGCAACGACAATTGCACCCGTTGCTGGCAATTGATCCAAATTGGTTAAACTGGCAAGGCCATATTTATTGGCACCATGCATCATTGAATGGGCCGGAAACTGAACTTCAAACATTGCTGCTTGTCCGGCATCCGTTCCCACAGTTTCGACCCCCCAACCCAGCACGTCTTTTTCAATAAGATATTCAATACAACATGCGGTTGGTCCCGGGGAATGAGGCCCCGTCTCATCAGCATTTAAAAAATTATCACGGCCCATTAAATTTAACCAATCCGTACGCATAAGAACCCACGCACCTTTTGGAATGTCGCCATTCACTTTTTCCCATTCTTTGACCAGATCGGCTGTCAGTAAAAAGTCTTTATCTGCCACTGTTTCAGAAGTACAATCAATCACACATGCAGGACCAATAAGGTTTTGTGCGGGGATCGTATCCGTACCGCCGTCCGCATAATCCTGACCACTGATCCAATGTATTGGTGCATCAAAATGGGTGCCTGTATGTTCCCCAAGGGTAATCACATTCCAGTACCATGCCGGGCCATTATCATCATATTTCGAAATTTCCTTCATGGAAAAAGGCGGTGAATTTACGGCAATTTCTTCCGGCAGATGAATGATCGGCGTATCTGGGCCCAGGGTTTGGGTTAAATCAACAACTTTTACAGATCCATCCAATAGCCCGGCTGCGAGGTCATTTAGTACATTTGTCATTATGCATATCCCTATAAAAATTTATTATGATTAAGTATAAACACAAATTATTTGATTTTGCAAATAATATCAAATATAGCACCTTATAAATTAATTTACTTGCCAGTGGCCTGTTCTCTTTTTACTTTACTTGTAATATATTTTTTAAAAGGGACTTTTATGGATTTATCAGGCAAACATGCTGTTGTAACCGGTGGGGCTACGGGTATAGGACTAGCAATTACAAAAGCTTTAAGTAAAAATGGTGCCATGGTTACCATCATGGGCCGAAACAAAACCCGCTTAGATGAAATTGCCGATACCCTTGAAAATATCAATACAGTTCAGGTTGATTTGACAGATCCTAACAGTGTTGAAGTCGCCTTTAAAGAAGCATCAGGCATTGCCTCAATTTCGATCCTCGTCAATAATGCTGGTGCTGCCTTAGCCGCCCCTTTTCATAAAACCAGCTTAGAAGCCTGGCAAAATACCCTTAATATAAACCTGACCAGCATTTATTTAACCACCAGTGCAACGTTGAATGAAATTAAAACAAGTGAACATGGTCGCATTATTAATATTGCCAGTATCGCTGGCCTCGAAGGGGCGGCCTATACAACGGCATATTGTGCGTCAAAGCATGGTGTTATTGGCCTTACGCGGGCGCTAGCATGTGAGCTAACAAAAACGCAAGCGACCATTAATGCCATATGCCCCGGCTTCACCAATACGGATATTGTTACTGATGCTGTGAATAATATTATGGCAAAAACCGGCCGTACCGCTGAAGATGCCTTAAACGACATACTCGTAAGTGTTAATCAAAATCGAATGATTGAACCAAGTGAAATAGCAGATGAAGTTTTAAAATTATGCGATCCCAATAGTGATGCCATTAACGGCCAAGCAATCGTAATAGATGGAAAATAAAAAATGAACCTGAACCCAGAAACATTTTCACCGGAACACTTTTGTTGGTCCTTCGATGCAGGCATTGCGACCATCACACTTGACCGGCCAGAGCGTAAAAATCCACTAACATTTGAAAGTTACGCAGAACTACGTGATACATTTCGTGCACTGGTATATTCTAAAGACGTCAAAGTAGTCATCTTTGCCCCTAACGGCGGCAATTTTTCATCGGGTGGTGATGTACATGATATCATCGGTCCACTGGTAAAAATGGATATGGCAGAACTGCTTGATTTTACCCGCATGACCGGAGATCTGGTCAAAGCCATCCGTTCTTGCCCACAACCCGTCATCGCCGCTGTTGATGGCATATCCGTTGGCGCAGGGGCTATTATCCCCATGGCCAGTGACCTGCGTGTGGGCACCCCAGAATGTAAAACGGCATTTCTTTTTAATAAAGTAGGACTTGCAGGATGCGATATGGGGGCCTGTGCGATTTTACCCCGTATCATTGGACAAGGCCGCGCATCAGAACTTTTATTCCTTGGGCGTAGCATGTCAGGAGAAGAGGGCGAAAAATGGGGCTATTTCAATAGTGTCGTACGTTCAGATAATCTTATGAAAGTAGCAGAAATGTACGCCAAAAAGATTGTTGCTGGACCTACATTTGCCAATGGCATCACCAAAAACCAACTTAATTATGAATGGAATATGAGCATTGATGCCGCCATTGAGGCCGAAGCACAAGCGCAAGCCATCTGCATGCAAACAAAAGATTTTGAACGCGCTTACCATGCTTTTGTCAATAAAGAAAAACCAGTATTCGAGGGCGATTAATGACAAAGATTACAACAGACCAAAGCTATCTGAATTGGCCATTTTTCGATGATCATCACCGTAAATTAGCAGCGGATCTAGAACAATGGTGCCAGAATAATTTAAACGATATTGATCATTCGGATGTCGATCGAGCATGCAAGGATATCCTCTTGAAACTGGCAGAGGGTGGTTGGCTTAAATATGTTGTGCCTAGAGCCTACGGCGGCATCTTTGAAGAATTTGATGTACGTTCACTTTGCTTAATTAGAGAAACTCTCGCCCGTCATGATGGCCTTGCCGATTTTGTTTTCGCCATGCAAGGACTAGGGAGCGGCACCATTACCTTATTCGGTAGTGAACAGACAAAACAAGCCTACCTTCCTGATGTTGCCACGGGCGAAAAAATAGCAGCCTTCGCTCTGACTGAACTCGAGAGCGGGTCAGACGTCGCCAATATGTCAACATCTGCCGAGGATCACGGCGATCATTTTTTAGTCAGTGGTGCCAAAACGCTGATATCAAACGGCGGCGTCGCTGATTATTACGTCCTTTTTGCCAGAACAGGAGAAGCTCCTGGCGCCAAAGGGTTATCTGCGATGATTTTGGATGCGGATACGCCGGGTCTTGAAATTACAGAACGGATCGAAGTTATCGCACCACACCCGCTGGCAACTTTGACTTTTAACAATTGTAAAATTCCAAAGAATAAATTGCTCGGTCAAGCGGGATCTGGTTTTAAAGCTTCTATGGCAACACTGGATATTTTTCGATCGACCGTAGGTGCGGCTGCTCTAGGGTTTGCCCGCCGGGCTTTATCTGATGCTGTCAACAGAACCAATCAACGCCAATTATTTGGCGCGCCCCTTCATGATTTACAGATGGTGCAAGCCATGCTTGCTGAATCCGCACTTGATGTAGACACCAGCGCCTTACTAATTTACCGCGCGGGTTGGACGCGTGATACAACGGGCGCTCGCATTACCCGTGAGGCGGCAATGGCAAAAATGCATGCGACAGAGTGTGCGCAAAAAGTTATCGATAAAGCCATACAGATTTTTGGCGGAATGGGGGTCGTAAAGGGCGTAAAAGTAGAAGAACTTTACCGCGAAATTCGCGCCCTTCGCATCTATGAAGGCGCAACTGAAGTTCAAAAAGTAATCATTGCCAAACAGCTGCTTAATCAACATAAGGATCAAAATTAAAATGAAGCATCTTTTACCGCAGGGATGGCCACGGCCAAAAGGATATTCAAATGGCATCAGTATCGATGCTGGGCGCACTATTTTTGTAGCAGGTCTTATTGGTTGGAACGCAGACGAAATTATCGAATGTGATGATATGGCTGGCCAATTTAGAAAAACACTGGAAAATATAGTCGCCGTACTCAAAGAAGGGGATGCGGGACCAGAGCATGTTGTTCGCATGACATGGTATATTACTGATAAAGCCGAATATTTACATAGTTTAAAAGAAATTGGCGCCGCTTACCGCGATGTAATGGGTAAAAATTATCCCGCCATGGCCTGCGTCGAAGTAACTGCATTGATGGAAGATAAGGCAAAGATCGAAATTGAAACTACTGCAGTTGTGCCTAGCTAATGGGAGGAGATGTGTAGTGAGCAAGAAGGAACTAGTCGCCAACCGGGAATGTGGTGAATGCAATTTGTGCTGTATCAGCCTCTTAATTGACTGTCCGGAATTAACAAAATTACCCGGCATTGCTTGCGAAAATTTAAAAAAATCAGGCGGATGTTCAATTTATACAAAAAGACCCCCAACCTGTCAGGACTGGTATTGTCAATGGCGTTATATTCCTCAATTAGGGGATCAATGGCGGCCAGACTTAAAAGGCATTATGCTTAGTAATATGCTTGAAGGAGTTCCTGAAGAATATTCCCATAAAGAAGCCTTTGATTTTAAAATTTTAAAAGACACATCGATTATTAATGATCAAGACTTTATCAATGTTCTTGCCGCTTTCATTGAACAAGGATACGCCTGCTTTATATCCACAGGAAAACCTGGACATGCGTCAACAAAAATATTTTTAAATGATTATTTAATGCCAGCTGTGAGCACAAAAAACATAGACCTGTTTAAAAGTGAACTATTAACCGCTATTGAAGAATGCATTAATCATCCAAAAGAAAAAATGGCCATTAAAGATGGTAAAATTATTCGTTTATAAATTGGGACATTAATAGAATGACACAATATATTTCACTATTACGAGGCATCAATGTTGCGGGTCAAAAAAAGATAAAAATGGCCGATTTAAAAACGCTTTATGAAAATTTGGCTTATCAAAACGTTCAGACTTATATTCAAAGCGGAAATGTCATATTTGATCATGCTGAAAAAGATATTGCATCTATTAAAAAAGAAATTGAGAATACCATTGAAAAAAAATATGATTTTTCAGTCTATGTAGATGTAAGAACCTGCTCTGAATTTATTAAAATATTGGAAAATTTACCTTTTAAAAATTTCGACCTTGAACAAGATGGCACAAAAATCCTGGTCACTTTTCTAGAAGGACATGTATCTAAGGAAAGCATGGAAGAATTAGACAGATTTGTTATTCCGCCCGAAAAACTGATTATTATTGATAAAGCCGCTTATCTACATTGCCCTAACGGTTACGGTAAAACGAAACTTTCAAATGTTTTAATTGAAAAAAAACTTAAAGTACTCACTACCACACGAAATTTAAGATCGGTGGTCAAGTTATGTGAACTCACTGGAAATTATCATGCGTAAAATAATAGCAATCTTTTCAATATTAACACTGTTTTCCTGTTCTGCAGAACCAGAAATTAATCCTGTCACGAAAGATGTTCTTTTTCTGGTACTTGGCAAAATGTCAATTTACCTTCAATCAGAAACAGGTGAACATACTCTTCGCGATCACCATTTTGTCGCTGAAATTATGCCCAATGAAAGTGGTGAGATTTTAGGGGGAACTTTAACTAGTAAAGATGACCCTGATTTTAGCTTACCCTTCAATCCTGAAGGACGACAATTCCTTGCTCACGGGGCCCGGACAATGGACCCCAATGAACTGCATCAACTAAATCCCGACGGCACTTATATTTTTAATTATAAAACAAAAAATGGTGAAATGAAGGGGCAGCCATTAAGCATCAAGAAGCGTGATACCACCGATATTATGCCTGAACCTGCAACACTTACTTTATCACAAGACGACAAGCGCATATCATCAAATGAAATAAATCCTGATAAAGATTTAAAAATTTCCTGGACACAAATGAAAGGCAACATGAAATCCGACTCAAGTGAGCTTGAGGATTTAATTTTTGTTTTGGCATTCGATTGCTTCGGAAACAATATCGCTCATAGTGGCAGACCTTATAACGGTAAACCATTCCTGACATATAAAGACACGAGCTATTCTATTACTGCATCATCGTTAGAACCCGGGATTAGCTATAACCTTATTGTTGAACAAGCTACTGCAGATGTGAATAGACACCAAGGTGTGCCCGGGATTGCCACATATGCAACATTGACATTTTTAGATGGCAAAACAACAGGAACAGCTTTACAAAACAAAGCTTGCCCTACCAATTAAATTTTGCCATATAGCGTAGCATTATTTAATCAGGAAATATGA
>JABIPV010000228.1 GCA_018699075.1 Kordiimonadaceae bacterium
AAGGAAGACATCAAAGTGTCATCTGAGAATACAGATTATATCGCTTCTGAGAATATTACGCTTTCTGGCCTGGCGGGTCGTTATGCGGTAGCATTATTCGAACTCGCGGTAGAAGAAAAAACACTTGATCAAGTAGCGATTAATTTAAATTCATTGAGCGAACTTCTAAACAGTTGCTCTGAACTTAAAATGCTAACGACAAGTCCTGTAATTTCCCGTACTAATCAAGCAACAGCAATGACTGCGGTTATTAAGGCTGCTGGTTTTACGAAGACAGTTGAAAATTTCATCGGTGTGGTTACAGCCAACCGACGTTTAGATCAATTGGGTAATATAATTAACGAATTTAACAGATACTTATCTCACCACCGTGGTGAAGTTAACGCGTCTGTTGTGACGGCTTTTAAGCTTGATAAAAAACAACTTGATGCACTCAGCAAAAAGTTAAAATCTATGGTTGGCAGTGATGTTAATGTGGAAACTGAAGTAGACGAAGACTTGCTTGGTGGCATGGTCGTTCGCATTGGTTCTCGTATGATCGACTCATCCCTAAAAACTAAACTTGCTAATCTTGAAGCAACAATGAAAGAGGTTGGATAATGGACATCCGTGCAGCGGAAATTTCCAAAATTTTGAAAGAGCAAATCGCTAATTTCGGTGATGAAGCTGAAGTATCAGAAGTTGGTAAAGTTCTATCAGTAGGTGATGGTATCGCCCGCGTATATGGTCTGGATAATGTACAGGCTGGTGAAATGGTTGAATCCCCGGGCAATGTCCGTGGAATGGCTCTTAACCTTGAAGCTGACAACGTTGGTGTTGTTATCTTTGGTTCTGACAGTAACATTAAAGAAGGCGACACAGTTAAACGTCTTGGTACTATTGTGGATGTGCCTGTTGGTAAAGGTCTACTTGGTCGCGTTGTTGACGCACTTGGTAACCCTATCGACGGTAAAGGCCCGATTACGGACGTAACACGTCAACGTGTTGAAGTTAAAGCGCCTGGTATTATCCCTCGTAAATCTGTGCATGAGCCAGTTCAAACTGGCCTTAAAGCGATTGACGCACTTGTGCCGGTTGGACGTGGACAACGTGAACTTATTATTGGTGACCGTCAAACTGGTAAAACAGCCGTAGCGATCGATACTTTCCTTAATCAGAAAGAAGTCAACGCCGGTGATGATGAAAGCAAAAAGCTTTATTGTATTTATGTAGCGGTTGGCCAAAAGCGTTCAACAGTTGCTCAAATCGTGAAAACACTTGAAGAGCGTGGCGCCATGGAATATTCCATCGTAGTTGCTGCGACAGCTTCTGAGCCTGCACCTATGCAGTTCCTTGCTCCATATACTGGTACAGCAATGGGCGAATTCTTCCGTGATAACGGAATGCATGGTTTGATCGTTCATGATGACCTTTCAAAACAAGCGGTTGCTTACCGTCAAATGTCACTTCTACTTCGTCGTCCACCGGGACGTGAAGCGTATCCTGGTGACGTATTCTATCTTCATTCACGCTTGTTAGAACGTGCGGCGAAGATGGGTGATGCGGCGGGTAACGGTTCACTTACAGCGCTTCCAATTATTGAAACGCAAGCCGGTGACGTATCTGCTTATATTCCAACAAACGTGATCTCTATTACAGATGGTCAGATTTTCTTGGAAACTGAACTTTTCTACCAAGGTATTCGTCCAGCGATTAACGTGGGTCTATCTGTGTCTCGTGTGGGATCAGCGGCTCAAGTAAAAGCGATGAAACAAGTATCTGGATCGATTAAACTTGAACTTGCTCAATACCGTGAAATGGCAGCTTTTGCGCAGTTCGGTTCTGACCTTGATGCGTCAACACAGCAACTACTCAATCGCGGTGCGCGTCTTACTGAACTTTTGAAACAAGCTCAATATTCACCAATGTCAGTAGCGGAACAGGTTGTTTCAATCTTTGCTGGTGTTAACGGATATTTGGACAAAATTAAGGTTACTGATGTAACTCGTTTTGAACAGGCGTTGATTTCTGAAATGCACTCAAACAATAAGGGTGTTATGGATACGATTACTGCAGAAGGTAAAATTTCTGACGATACAACAGCAACACTTAAAGATGTTATCGGTAAATTTGCCGCTAATTTTGTTTAAAGCATTTGAAACCATAGGATAAGTCATTATGGCTAACCTCAAAGACCTCAGAAACCGAATTGCAAGTGTGACTTCGACGCAGAAGATCACAAAAGCAATGAAAATGGTCTCTGCATCAAAGCTTAAAAGAGCGCAGGAGGCGGCGGAAGCGGCGCGTCCTTACGCAGAACGTATGGAAAATGTGTTATCTTCTCTTGCTTCAAGCATGAAGGGACAAACAGGCGGACCAAAACTTTTAGCGGGTACAGGCAGTGACCAGAAACACTTGGTTGTTGTTGCCACATCTGAACGCGGGTTGTGTGGTGGATTTAATACAAATATCGTTAAAGCGTCAAAACTTAAAATCAACGCTCTTATCAATGAAGGTAAAGATGTTACAATCATTACTATTGGTAAAAAAGGGGCCGCGGTTTTAAAACGTGATTATTCAAATAAAATGATCGAACATTTTGATATGTCACATGTTAAAAAATTAAGTTTTGATGATGCTTCTCCTATTTCAACTCGTTTGATTGAAATGTATGAAGCGGGTGATTTTGATGTTTGTACACTTTTCTTTGCTAAATTTGTCAACGTTCTTACTCAAGTAGTAACACCATTACAGCTTATTCCAGCTTCTATAAACGAAGAAGGCGGCAGCGACCTTGGTAATGCTTGTTATGATTATGAGCCAGATGAAAGTGAAATTTTGGAAAACCTACTCCCACGTAATGTTGGTGTACAGCTTTTCCGCGCGTTACTTGAAAACGCAGCCAGTGAACAGGGTTCTCGTATGACAGCGATGGATAGTGCGACCCGTAATGCTGGTGATATGATTGATAGCTTGCGTACAACGTATAACCGTTCGCGTCAGGCTGTGATTACGAACGAATTGATTGAAATTATTTCGGGCGCGGAAGCGCTTTAATATAGATTAAAAGATTGAAGCGGGTATTTAAGCCCCGGGAGTTAATAAAATTATGACTACAGTAAATAAAGGCCACGTAGTACAGGTTATTGGAGCGGTTGTTGACGTTAAGTTTGACGGTGAGCTTCCAGCGATTTTGTCTGCGCTAGAACTTGATAATAATGGTAACCGATTGGTGCTTGAAGTAGCGCAGCATCTTGGTGAAAATACAGTGCGTACAATCGCGATGGACAGTTCAGACGGACTTGTTCGCGGTATGCCGGTAAGAGATACGGGTTCACAAATTTCTGTGCCTGTTGGTCCTAAAACACTTGGACGCATCATGAACGTGATTGGTGAGCCAATTGATGAGCGTGGTCCGATTGGTCACACTGAAGTTGCTCCAATTCATGCGGAAGCACCTGAATTTGTTGATCAGTCAACAGAATCAGAAATTCTTGTAACAGGGATTAAAGTGGTTGACTTGCTTGCGCCTTACGCAAAGGGTGGTAAAATTGGTCTGTTCGGTGGCGCAGGTGTTGGTAAAACAGTGCTAATCATGGAACTTATCAACAACATCGCCATCGGTTCTGGTGGTTATTCAGTATTCGCGGGTGTTGGTGAGCGAACACGTGAAGGTAACGATCTTTATCATGAAATGATTGAGAGTAAAGTTATTGACCTTGAAGGCGACGGTTCAAAAGTGGCGCTTATTTACGGTCAAATGAATGAGCCTCCTGGAGCGCGTGCTCGTGTGGCTCTATCTGGCCTTACTGTTGCGGAATATTTCCGTGATGTTGAAAACCAAGATGTGCTTTTCTTTGTGGATAATATTTTCCGCTTTACACAAGCGGGTGCTGAAGTGTCAGCGCTTCTTGGCCGTATTCCTTCTGCGGTGGGTTACCAACCGACGTTAGCAACAGACATGGGTACGCTTCAAGAACGTATTACATCAACAAGCAAAGGTTCGATTACATCTGTGCAAGCTATTTATGTGCCTGCCGATGACTTGACCGATCCGGCTCCTGCTGCTTCGTTTGCTCATTTGGATGCGACAACAGTTCTTAACCGTGCGATTTCAGAAAAAGGTATTTATCCTGCTGTGGATCCGCTCGATTCAACATCACGCATTCTTTCTGCTGAAGTTGTTGGTGAAGAGCATTATAATATTGCCCGTGAAGTTCAAGAAATTCTACAAAAATATAAATCACTTCAAGACATCATTGCTATTCTTGGTATGGATGAACTTTCAGAAGACGATAAACTTGTGGTATCACGTGCGCGTAAAGTTGAGCGCTTCATGTCACAGCCTTTCCATGTTGCTGAAGTATTCACCAACATGCCTGGTAAGTTTGTTGCTTTAGATGACACAATTCGTAGCTTTAAAGAGATCGTTAATGGTGACCATGATGATCTTCCTGAAGCAGCCTTCCTTATGGTTGGCGGTATTGATGAAGCGATTGAAAAAGCTAAGAAAATGGCTGCAGCTGCAGCTTAATTTAAAAGGACTTAATTGGCATGGCCGATAAACTTCATTTTGAACTGGTTTCACCAGCTAAACTTCTAAAATCAACGGATGTTGATATGGTTGTTGTGCCGGGCACTGAAGGTGACTTTGGTGTAATGCCACTCCATGCACCAGTCGTTTCAACATTGCGTACTGGTATTATTGAAGTACATAACGCGGGTGATGATACAGAAAAACTTCTTGTTGTAGGTGGATTTGCTGAAGTGAATGCAGAAGGTCTTACAATTCTTGCTGAACTTGCAACGCCGTTATTAGAAGTGGATCAAGCCGCTTATGAAGCTGAGCTTAAAAATTTAGAAGAAGATGTAACGGATGCCAAAGATGAGCTTGAAAAAAGCCGTGCTGAAAAGGCACGTGATCAAGTTCAATCTATTTTAGAAGTGCTTGGTCACGAAGCCGCATAACGCTTTTCAAAAGAATTAAAAAAACCCCCGCGAAGATTTATCCTCGCGGGGGTTTTTTTATTGTTTAATTTTATGGAGCAGGGTTAAAAACAGGTTGTCCCCATGCATAATATTCTTCAAATCCCCCTTCGGAAATGGCGCGTGTAAAGGTGACTTTTACACGCAAATAAAGCATGGATTCTTCAACATCATAACTCGCATTATTGCCAGTTGAAGTCTTTAAAATTTTACCTTCTGGGCCAATATATTCAATGCGGAAACCTTCTTTGCTATCTTTAATATATTTCCCACGAAGTACGGTTGATTTTAGGGCGTCGGCGGTTTTTATTGGGTCAACAGAGACAGAATATTTATTTGAACTGCTTTCAATGGTTTTTAGAAAAACCCCACTGCTGGCATAAAAGTCACCATCTAACATGGCTTTGGTCATTGCCTCTGGTGTGAGGGTATCAGATTTGACCATCACCCATCCACGTCCTGGATTTGACATGTTGGGGGACATAGTTTGAAATTGATGAGCATCATCTGAAGAAACGCCGTAAATCTTCATTCCGTGACTTAAAAGATCATCCCACATAACTTCTGTTGAAACATGATCCTCGTTGCCAAAATTATGAACGTCATTATGGCCGTTATAAAGCTCAAACATATATAGATTATGAGTGCCCAATATATCGCTTGCTCGAATTGCATATTCAAAGTTCGGATGGTTGAGGATGGTTGTCCCGCCGTGGGTATGGGTTCCGTCAACGTGATATTGAATTGATTCAGTGGTCGTGCGTGTTTCATCAGTATTCCAAGGAACCAAATCTTTTATGTTCATCGCTGTTGTGTGCACCACATGACTATCATCTGTAACTTCTTCACCCGGGATAAGGATAAAATCCTCTCGCCTCCCTTCGGGTAATGCTACAGTTGCCGGATCTATAAATTTATTATGCTCACTTAAGATCAGGAAATTATAATCTCGATCAAGATACCATTTTGCCACTTCGTCTGGCGTGGTATCCGCATGACCACTTAATGTAGTGTGTACATGGGTATTGCCTCTATACCATTTATCAGCGGCGAATGCCTCTAATGTTGATAATGATAAGATTGATGCAATTATCAATGATTGTTTGAGCATGAGTTTTTCCCTCTACGTATTATGGTTTTATATAATCTTCCCCGCCACAATGGCGATAAAATGAAGAACACTGAGAACTAAGAGCCCCAAGAGGTAGCGTTATTACCGGAGCCAATACAAATATATGAATATAAGTAGTCGTTCTAAGTATTTCACCGGAATAAAATAAATCAATAGAAAAAATAAATTGGTAAAGAGCAAGGCTCACGAAAGTAATGATAATGATAGGTATAAGAATAGCCATAAAGCTGCAAAACATTCGCAATGTATTTTTTTCTGTTAATTTCCATGACGTTAAAAGACCCATACGTTTGCCAATACTACGTGAGCATATGGCTAAACTAAACCTTAGAAATAGAAAATAAATTAGTAGGCCCGTTAAGCTTACAATTGAAGCATACCTGAAATATTCATTATCATTAAGTTCTAGAAAATTGGTAAGGCTATCATCAAGGGCAAATAGTTCGATTGTAAATGATAAAGTCATCATTAGTATCAGCGCAAACGTGACACAAATGCCTATTAAGAAAAGAACCTTAAACATCATTACTAAGCTTCGGGTTAGGATCGGCCAAATTTTTCGCCGCCACAGGTGCTCAGGACCTAATAAATATAATCGGTGCCATAATATGAAACATGGGATGCCCCACAAATATGTAGTAAAAATAAACAGTATAAATGCAAGGTTATACCCTTCAGGCACCATTTCAAGTGATGTACGGGGTAAGAAAAAAGGATCTAATAAACCTAGAATACCTACTAATGAAAAAGGAAGGAACGCCAAATACGAAATAAAAACGTGGTTTACCTTGAAGCGCCATAAACATGAATAAGCGTCCCGTAAACTGGTATTAATGCATAATTTGGAACATTCTTTGTTCATTTTACACCGTTATATTCCCATCTACATTATGAACATCTGTGCTACCGGGCACAAGATATTTATAAATTCCAATTCCGGCAGAAGTTTGAAGGGCAAAAGGTAATAAATTAATAGGCGCCACTATAAATGATAAAGCAATATGTATGTTGCTATCTGCAATAGTGGTATTGTCTACCAACATCATAACGCCCATTGATATAAGTAATAAGGGAATATAAGCTAAAAAGCCGATTGATAATAAATTCCAATTATTATCACGGGTATAATAATAAGCACTTTTCATTGGTAATAATGGATCATTGACGGCAATGCTGACAAATGTTGGTTGCGTGCGCAGTATGATGAGAATTAAAAATGCAAAAATTACTGAACTGATGATGGTTGAAATTATTACTCCGCTTGCGGCACTTTCACCGGCAACAGAACCGATAATTGACAACATTAACAACATTAATAGGCCGACGCTTAAAAACGCTAGCAAAATTACCATTACGAGAGCAATTGTATAAAGGAATGTTTTTTGGAAAATTTTACCGAGCTCTATTGGGGTGATTTTAAAAAGCTCCTTATCACCAAACATATATAAGCGAAACAGGAAGATGCTCAACAGTAGAATAAAAGCCAATGTGATAAGTAGAAAAGTTATTAGGCCAAGTGATAATGGTTGATTTTGACTAATGGTAATCGGAAATAGATATCTGGCAATAAATAATGGAAACATAACCAGATATGATAAAATCAGGAATGGTTTTATATGGGATAAAAGATTTTTATAGGCATCCTTTAAGATTTTACTTACAGAGAGTTTTTTATTAATATCATCCATAATGTATTATTCCGCAAGATAGGCAAATTTATCTGCCAGCGTTTTATAAATATCTTTTTTAAAGGGAACGATCAACGAAGGCAGATCAGCCATATTTGCCCATTTCCATGTCGAAAATTCAGCATGTTCCGTTTCAATGTTTACGTCACTATCATTTCCGTGAAACCGCATCACATACCATTTCATTGTTTGGCCGCCGTACCGCCCTTTCCATACTTTACCATATAAATCATCAGGTAAATCATAAGTAAGCCAGTCTTCAAATTCGGCAATGATTGTTGCATTTTTAATGCCTGTTTCTTCTTCAAGTTCTCGAACTGCGGCACCTTTGGCGTCTTCACCAACATCGATACCGCCTTGGGGCATTTGCCATGCCTCAACATCCGTATCAATGCGTTTGGCGACAAATACTTGTCCTTGTTGGTTAAGCAGCATAATGCCGGCGCAGGGGCGGTAGGGTAATTTTTCAGTCATCATTTTGTGTGCATTATTTGATAGGTTGGCGATTGGCGACCGCAGTGACAGGTGTGAGTTCGATGCCTTTATCTTGCAAAGTTTCTGCCCAAAGGGCAATTTCTTTAATCGTAAGCGGGGTCGCCCTGGCGAGCCCAACAGCGGCCCCAAATGTTGTCGCGATCTTTTCAAGTTCTCCAAGTTGACGTTGAATGTCTTCGGAAGTAATGACATTATCAAGATAGCGATCATTCATCGCACGGGGCATATTTATACGTCGGGCTATACGGGCAGCCATACTAAATCGGGTTGACCGTGCATCCACAAACATAAGACCTCGACTTTGCAAGTCTTCTAATACGGGTGTAAGTGCTTCTTCTGCTGCGGTAAACTTTGACCCCATATGATTTACCACGCCAACATAGCCACCTACCTGAGAGAGCAACCAATCTAATCTTAAAAGATTATCTCTGGCGCTGAAGTCTGAAATTAAAGTATGAGGCCCGGGATCGTTATCAGGGTAATTAATCGGCTCTGTTGGAATCATTAGAAGCCCTTCATGGCCTTTTGCTCGTGCTTTATCCATCCATGTTTGTAAGTTACGTCCATAGGGTGAAAAGGCCAGATTAATTGTTCCCGGCAGGTCATCAATAGCCGCTGTGCTGCTTTTGGTGTTGAGGCCTATATCCGTAATAATGATAGCGATACGAGAGCCGCTCTCTGATCCTGTATAAGGTCTTGCATATTCTTTCCATGCGATTAACCCATCTGGCCCTTGAACTGGCTTCATTCCATTGTCACCTTTGGCCAATAGGTTTTCATTTGGCGCGAGCGATAATGGAAATTGAGTATCCAGTAAGGATAATGTCTTCTCATCAATTTGGATTTCAGGTATGGCTGTGGCAGATACTGCAGTTTCTGTTAACGTCGGTTCTTCTGCAGTGGTTTCAGTCGCTACCACTGCGGGAGCCATTTCTTCAGTAACTGTTTCTACTAACTGTGGTTCTTCAGGGATGGCTTCTGGATCTTCTGAGAAAACTACCCAAGACACAGTAAGGCTTAATAAAATAATAATGAAAGCCCACGCCATCAACAAAGGGTTGAGGACTTTTAGTCTGGTTGTCGTCTTTAATTCGGGTTCGTCAGCCATAAGTTTTTTCTATTTTAAAACAAGATTATATTATTAATTATTTCTGGCGATTGACATTCCGCGAATAAGATTAAGAGCAAAATTGAGTTGGTAATCTTGTTGTGCTGTCGTCATTATTTGCTTTTCTTCTTCTTCCTCTTCTTCTTCAGCGACCTCTTCTTCTTTTGCATCACCTTCGATAAGAGCATCTTGTGTCTTTTCGTCTTCGTCCGCGTCGTCATCATTGGCATTGGGATTAGCGAGGCTACCACGAAGACTGGCTTCTGTACGCCTGTTTCCTGAATTTTCATTTTCATCTAAGCGCAATTGTTCAACAACCACATCCGGAACAATGCCTTCCCCTTGAATTGAATTTCCGGAAGGTGTGAAATAATAAGCCGTTGTTAGGCTCATGGCGCCATTTGATGAAAGCGGCATAACTGTTTGAACGGACCCTTTGCCAAATGATTGGGTGCCTACAATAACCGCTCTTTCATGATCTTGTAATGCACCGGCAACGATTTCTGATGCAGAGGCGGAACCACCGTTAATTAAAACAACCAGTGATTTGCTCTCAATACTGTCGCCATCACGGGCAGGATAGCGTTGAATATTTTTATCATTTCTCGTACGCGTTGATACAATTTCACCACGATCAAGAAAAGTGCTTGATACTGAGACAGCTTGATCTAAAAGACCACCGGGATTATTACGAAGATCAAGAACAATACCTTGCATATTATCACCAAGTTCTTCTTTAATATCAGTTAAAGCATCTCGAAGACCACTTGTTGTTTTTTCAGTGAATGATGAAATTCTAATATATCCAATTTCATCTTCAATATGGCTACGTACAGATTTTACTTCAATTACGGCACGTTCTAATGTCACTTCTATTACATCTTTTTCGCCTTTACGAACGATTACGATGTCAATTTCAGATCCCGCTTTACCGCGCATTTTTTCAACGGCTTCGTTCAGTGTAAGACCATTGATTTGTTCACCGTCAATTTTGGTAATATAGTCACCAGATTGGAGACCAGCCCGAGATGCCGGCGTATCATCCATTGGCGATACCACAAGAATAACACCTTTATCCATGGTCACTTCAATACCAAGACCGCCGAATTCACCGCTGGTCTGGACGCGCATATTATCATAGCGTTTGGTATTTAAATAAGTTGAATGAGGATCAAGTGAGGTAAGCATGCCGTTAATGGCAGCTTCAATAAGTTCTTCATCATCAACTTCTTTTACATATTGTGAACGAATACGTTCAAAAACATCAGCAAATAAATTAAGTTGATTATATGTTTCTGTTTTCGCTGCGATGGCGGGCGTCGCTACATTTATACTTATAAATGCAATTATCATTGCAGTCGCTCTAAATAAAGTTCTCATCTTATTTGTACCTTTCTATCATCGACCACCACGGTCCATGGCCATTATCCATGGGACGGGGTTAATCGGCTTACCTTGTTGTCTAAATTCTACATATAGTTTCTGGCGAGAATTAGACGAAGTTTCACTTGCGGCCATTTGACCTACAGGTTCCCCTTTTAATATCCATTGTCCCACAACGCCATTAATATTTTCCATACCTGCTAAAAGCGTATGATACCCTTCTCCATGGGCAATGATCAAGAGAAGACCGTAAGTTCTGAAATTTCCTGCAAAAACGACACGCCCTTCATGAGGTGCAATCACCGTAGCACCTTCTCGGGTTTCAATGGTAATGCCTTTTGATTTTTGCCCTGTTGCGAGTAACTGCCCAAAAACTTGATTAATACTACCTCGCGCTGGTAAAGGGAGAGAACCCTTTGCCTCAGCAAAATTTAGATTTCCTTGAGGCAAAGAAACCAAAGGTGTACTCGCCCTTGATTGAGCGCTGTCTGGACGGTCTTTTAAGTTTAATGCTGCCACTCTTGCGGCTTCTTCACGGACATTGATTTCATTTTCAATTTGGGCTATAAGTTCTTGTAAATCAACAGCATTTTCAGCAAATTTCTTTAATTTATCACGTTCTTGTTTGGTCGCAATCTCTAATTTTTTTTGTTGCTCAACGCGTCTTTTTAGAAGGTCATCAATATCATTATTAGAGATAATAAGTTTGGTAAGTTCGCTTTTTAATTCAATATTTTGCTCAGTGATATCCCGTCTAACACTGTTTAATTCGCTCAAGTCATCTTCTAATATATCTGCTCGGCCTTTGAGATCGGGTAAAATAACTTTTAAGAGCGATGTGGTTCTTAATGTATTTATGGCTTCATTGGGTTTAAAGGCGACGACGCTGGTCTTTTGTACGCTTAACCTTTGCATGGCACCTAACGTCGCGGCCATTTCAAATGTTTTGGCTTTTAAATTTTGTTCTAAGAGTTTTTCGGATTCGTGAAGTTCGCGCAAGTGCGATTCTTTTTCATAGACATCATCTTCTATCGCCTGGATCTTTGCGGCTGATTTAATGAGCTCCCTTTGGATGTTGCTGACCTCAACACCTATTTTACGGGCTTCTATTTCGAAATTTTGTGCTTTTTCAGAAGTTTCCTCGATTTGCTTTTTTATACTATCTAGTCTTTCATTATTTTCTAATTTGTCATTGCGAATTTGCGCATTTACATTTTGACATAAAACAAACAACATTAATGATGCGGTTAAGATTAGCCGCACTTTTTCTATCATTTTGTTTGTTATATGACTTGTAATTATCTTACATCCTTAAGAGTTGTTGAAATTAATCAGGCTTTGTCCTGTCATGGCCGTTGGTTGATCCAGTCCCATGATGGATAATATAGTTGGCGCAACATCGCATAGTGCGCCGTCATTCAAAGTTAATTTCTTGGCTTGTTCGTTGATCAAAATTGCAGGAACCAAGTTTGTCGTATGGGCGGTATGCGGAGCACCTGTCGTGGGATCCTTCATTAATTCTATATTTCCGTGATCCGCAATAATCAGCATTGATCCGTTGATTTTTTCTAAAGCTTCGCGCAGACGGCCAAGACTATTATCGATGGTTTCAACGGCTTTTAAAGCCGCGTCTAATATGCCCGTGTGGCCGACCATGTCTGGATTGGCAAAATTGACAACGATCAAATCAAATTTATCTGATAAAATTGCATCCACTAATTTGTCAGTTACTTCAGGTGCGGACATTTCCGGTTTTAAGTTATAAGTCGGCACATCCGGAGACGGAATTAGAATACGTTCTTCGCCTTTATACAAATCTTCGTTACCGCCGTTAAAAAAGAAAGTTACATGGGCAAATTTTTCTGTTTCGGCAATGCGGAGTTGATTTAACCCTTGACGGGAAACAATCTCGCCCAATGTGTCTATTAAGGCGGCTGTGGGAAATAAACAATCCATATGGTGGCTTAAGGCGTCAGAATATTTAGTCATGCCTAACTTAGAAACAAAGTTAATATTCTGCGGTTTTTCGAAACCATCAAATATGGGGTCAACAAAGCTCGTCATAATTTCACGGGCGCGGTCAGAACGGAAGTTAGCCATGACAATGGCGTCGCCATCCTTCATTCCTGCGTAATCTGCAATAATGCTGGGTTCAATGAACTCATCGGTCAGGTCAGCGGCGTATGCTTGTTCTATGGCATTAAGTGCGTTTGAAACGGTTTTTCCTTGCGCGATGCTCATGGCATTATGGGCTTTTATTACTCTGTCCCAACGATTGTCGCGGTCCATGGCGAAATATCGACCGCAAATGGTTGCCATAGAAACATTTTTTAATTCTGCAATTTCGCTTTCAAATTTTTCAATAAACTTCTCGGCACTTTTTGGTGGAACATCGCGACCATCGGTAAATCCATGTATGGCGACTTTAATGCCAGCTTCATTATAAACACGGGCAAGGCCGATCATATGGTCTTGGTGGCTATGAACGCCTCCCGGGGATAAAAGGCCTAAAATATGGCAGGTGCCCCTACTTGTTTTTAATGCAGCAATAGACTCTTTTAAACACTCGATATCATTAATTTCATTTTTGGCAATAGCGTAATCAATGCGGGGGAGTTCTTGTTTCACGACCCTTCCACCGCCAATATTCATATGGCCCACTTCAGAGTTACCCATTTGTCCGTCAGGAAGGCCTACTGCAATACCAGATGTTTTAAGGCGCGCTTCGGGAAAATCAGTGACAATTTTATCATAATGAGGAGTATTCGCCATAATGATAGCGTTATTTTCGCTCTCTTCACGAGCACCCCATCCGTCCAAGATGCAGAGAACAGCGGGTTTTGTCGGCTTTAGTGTCATATTCGTCATGTTTTTCAGTATACTATGGTTTATTTTAGAAGGAAAATATAAAGCGATTTGATTAATGCAAAGTGAATAAAGCTAATCTTTATGATAAGGATGTCCTTGCAATATGGTCGACGCGCGGTAGAGCTGTTCCGACAGCATTGCCCGAACCATCAAATGGGGCCAGGTCATAGCACCAAATGATATCAGCTGATTTGCCCGTGTTTTAACTTTATCATCATAACCATCAGCACCTCCGATTAGGAACACTAGATTAGTTATTCCTTGATCTTGCCATGTTCGAATTTTTTGTGCAAAAGAAGTACTGCGCATTTCTTTTCCCCGTTCATCAAGCGCCACGACTGTGGCTCCTTCAGGGATGGCATTAAGCAAGAGCTCACCTTCACGGGCCATGCGCTCGGCCCCTTTTAAGGGTCGCTTTTCTTCCACTTCAATGACTTTAACATTCCAAGGGCAGCGTTTTAAGTATGTATTCATTAAGTCATTTTCGGGGCTTTTTTTCATTCGGCCAACGGCAATGATCAATAAATTCATACTTGTTCTGTGGTTTCTCGAGCGTCCGCGTCTTCTGCAATATCGGCATCAGATGGCAGCATTTTATCCGGGGTAAAATCAGCAGACCACATTTTTTCCAGATTGTAAAAACTGCGTACTTCTGGACGGAATATGTGGATGATGATATTTCCTGCGTCGAGAAGAACCCAATCCGCTTTTTCCATGCCTTCTAATTTACAGCCGTCACCGGTTAAATGCTTAAGTTTTCGGTATAGATGATCGGCGATGGCGGAAACCTGACGGTTAGACCGGCCAGTGGCGATTACCATCGAATCGGCGATGCTTGTTTTGCCTACCAGATCAATTTGTATGATATCTTCTGCTTTATCGTCTTCCAAAGAATTGATAACGAATTCTTGAAGTTCTGCCGTTGAGAGTGGCGCCTCTGGACTTTTTGTGTCCTGTAACTCTGATGTGTCTTGCACTTTAAAGTATGTAACCTCTTGTTTTACTATAATTTATTACGTAATTCTGTTGATGACGCGGGGTTATTGTTTTCGAAGCAATATACCCAGGCCGGTGGTTTTCTTTCGTATAACGTGTGTGCTTCGCTTTCGTCAATGCGGTATTTAATTAAATACTTGGCGGCAACGCTTTCAAAACTTGGCTTAGAATAACTTGGTCGGTTAAAAATCGCAAACGGAACTGTTTCTGCGATTTTTTTCCAGTCTTTCCATTGGTCAAACTGGGTCAAATTATCCGCACCCATTAACCAAATAAATTGGGTTTCAGGATGAGATTTATTTAATTCTAATAATGTGTCGATTGTATAACGTGTTTCTAGTTTCTTTTCTATATCTGAAATGATAATTCGTTCATCTGAAGTAATTTTCTCGGCACTTTCAAACCGCTTCTCGAAAGATGCCATATTTGCCTCGCTTTTAAGCGGATTTCCCGGACTGACCAGCCACCAGACATAATCCAGGCCTAATCGTTCGAGGGCCGTTAAGCTAATCTCAAGGTGGCCAGAATGGGCAGGATTGAAAGACCCACCGAGAAGGCCTATTTTAGGGCCTTGTTTGTCCATTTCCTCTTACCTGATATTTATAACTTGTTAATTGTTCGACACCAACGGGGCCCCGAGCATGCATTTTTCCTGTAGAAATGCCAATTTCTGCACCCATACCAAACTCACCGCCATCTGCATATTGTGTAGAGGCGTTATGAATGACGATGGCGCTGTCCACATGATTTAGGAACTTTTCTGCATTTTCTGCATTTTCGGTAATGATGCTATCCGTATGCTGTGAGCCGTATGTTGCAATATGATCAATGGCGCCATCAACTCCATCAACTATTTTTACGGAAATAATAGCGTCTAAATATTCTGTGCCCCAATCTTCTTCTGTGGCGAGGGTGGCCTTAGCAAATTTGGTCACTACATTTTTATAGCCGCGAATTTCGCAGCCTTCTTTGTCAAGCGCGTCTAAAATAGCAGGCATATGGCTATCGGCTACTTTTTGATCTATTAACAATGTTTCCGCTGAACCACAAATGCCAGTACGGCGTAATTTAGCATTTAAGGTAATACTTACGGCTTTATCCAAGTCGGCATATTCATCCACATAAACATGACAAATGCCGTCAAGGTGAGCCATAACTGGAACACGGCTGTCATTTTGCACGCGTTCGATTAGCGATTTGCCGCCGCGTGGGACGATGATATCAACATAATCGGATAATTTTAGTAATTCACCTACTGCAGAACGATCCTGGGTCGGGATTAGCTGAATGGCGGCTTCGGGCAACCCAGCTTCTTTTAGGCCGCTCACCAAGCAGCTGTGAATTGTTCTGCTTGAATGGGCGCTTTCACTGCCGCAGCGTAATATTGATGCATTTCCGGACTTTAAACATAAAATCCCCGCGTCGGCTGTTACATTAGGACGCGATTCAAATATGACGCCGATGACGCCAAGGGGCACGCGAACTTTTGAAATTTCTAAACCGTTTGGGCGGATGTTGGTGTCGATTACATCACCAATTGGATCTTTTAGTTTTGCAATATCCTCAATACTTTGGGCGATGGCTTCGATCCGATTTTCATCCAATAGCAATCGGTCGAGCATAGAACCCGATAAACCTCGATCTATCGCGATATCCATGTCTTTTTTATTGGCATTTAAAATATCATCTTTTGAAAGTCTAATAGATTTGGCCGCAGCGATTAAAGCCGCATTTTTATCATTTGCAGATGTAAGCGCTAAAGCCTTTGAAGCATGTTTTGCTTTCTTGCCAATTTCAAGCATCATTTGTTTGATGTTATTTTCGTTATTCATAATTTTCTCATGCCTTTTTAGCTCATAACCAAATCGCTGCGGTGAACCAATTCTTCACGACCACCATAACCTAATATTGGTTCAATTTCGCTACTTTTATAGCCGATAATTTTACTGGCATCTTGTGAACTATATGCAACTAATACTCTCGCACTT
>JABIPV010000006.1 GCA_018699075.1 Kordiimonadaceae bacterium
AGCACCGCTATTAATATTACCAGCCTGAATTAAAAGAATGCAATTCTCACCAAGTTCAGGAATTTTCTCAACAATAATCCTACCTTCTTCGTCTACTGGGACAAATTCCAATTCATCGGTACCATAGCCCAAATAATTAAGCGCACGAATGTTGGTCGCGTGAATATCTTCACTGACAATAAAACGAATATCAGGTGCGTTCCTAAGGCCACTTTTTTGAAGGTCATAGCTTAATTTTTTATAAATGGAATTTCGCGCCACAGAAAGCGACGTAAATCCTGCCATAGTTGCCCCCGTCACAAATCCCATTCCAGCACTTGGCGGCAAATCAAGCAATTCAAGTATCCATGCCCTTGATACTTGTTCGAGTTTCGCGGCCGTATACCCCAGCATAGTTAGCGCTGCGTTTTGATCCCAAGTACTGGTTAGCCAATTTGACGCCAAAGAAACAGGAAGCGTGCCACCAACTACAAAGCCAAAAAAACGACCGCTTCTACTTAACGTCGTTGCAGGGGTTCCCACTTCATGAAGCATTTTTAAAACATCAATTGGATCCGTTTTTGCAATCGGTAATGGCTCATCAAAAACCGCTAAATTTTCAATAGCTTCTTTTGTAGGAACAACAGGGTTTGTTTCCAAACCATCCTCAAATTCTTTTGCAGCATTTAAAACATAATCAAATAATGGCTTATCGAAGCTCATCTTTTACTTCCTTCAAATTATAAACTTTACTCACTTTATTTACGTCTTTCAGCGAACCAGATATCAGCGCGTTTGATAGCTTCGGCTATATCTTCCGCTGGCATATATTCTTCCAGCGTGGCTTTACCCTCCGCAGCTTGTTTATGACCCGATCTTTGTGATATTGTAAACCATTGGTGCGCACTGATTAAGTTTCCTACACTCACCTGTCCATTTATATAAAATGCTGCTAAATTATATTGTGCATTGGCAACGCCAAGCATGGCGGCTCTTTCTGTCCATTCTCTTGATTTCGCTTTATCTACGGCAACCCCAATCCCTAAGTCATACAATATACTAAGATTATATTGCGCGAGTGCATGATCGCTTTCAGCGGCTTTTATAGTCCATTTCGCTGCTTCAATTTCATCTTTATCTACGCCCGTACCATTACGAAACATTTCTCCTAAAGAATATTGTGCGCTTCGCAATCCTTGAACCGCTGCTTTTTTGTACCAGTTAAACGCTTCTTGATAATTCTGCTCGACGCCTACTCCTATTTCATACATGTTAGCAATACTATGCTGGGCAATTGGAAAACCTTTACGAGCCGAAAGCTTGTACCATCTTAACGCTTCAGTCAGGTCTTTCTTAGTCCCTACGCCGTTAAAATAAAGTACACCCATATAAAATTGCGCTTCGGGATGTCCGTTTTCTGCATCCATCAAATATTCGTCATAAGCATAATTGTAATCACCTTCGTCGAAGGCTTGTTTCGCGCGATCAATATCTGCAAAGGAAGCAGAAACTAATGACATTAAAATTGGTATGGTATAAATAATTTCTTTCATATTTTTAATGACTTTCGAGCCAGTTCTTAGCGCGTTTATGAGCATTTATTCTCTCTTCTTCTGTCATACTTATTTCTAATTTTCTCTGATTATCGAGTCCAACTGAATTACCATTCTTTGCAGAAATAATAAACCACATATCTGCCGTAACTTTATCATTATTAATAAAATTTTGAATGACTATAGTTTGCCCCATAAAATTTTGTGCTTCATCATTACCCGCTTCAGCGGATATTTCAAAATACTTTGCTGCTTGCTGATAATCTCTCGCAATTCCTTCGCCATAATAATAACGAAGCCCTGCATTAAACTGGGCGTATATATTACCTTCATCCGCTGCCTTAACTGTTAAACGAATACCTTCGACCGTTAAAAGCCTAAACCATTGACCGCGTCCTTTGCTGTAATGCCCATTACGTAAGAAGGCACCTGCATTTTTCTCTGAAGCCATTAAATACCAATTTAGGGCGGCCTTCTCATTGTTACCAAAGGCATAAATATCATTATGAATATCCCCTAGAACATAATAGGCGTGATGATGGCCGAGTGATGCTGCCTTTAATAGATGATCTTCTGCTTGTTTTTGATTTCGTTTTACGCCTTTAGCGTAGGCATATAATTTACCCAATAAAACATGAGCTTCGGGATCATCCTGTTCAGCGGCTTTCTGATACCAATTTATTGCTGTCGTGTAATTTTTCGTAACGCCCCAACCATTTTCATACATAAACCCAAGCTTAACTTGGGCATAACTATTGCCACGGCTCGCATCATTAATAAATTCTGCGTGAGCTTTTTCATATTCACCCATAAAATATGCTTCTTTCCCCGCATCAATATCTGCATTAGCAAACGACGAAGATATAAGGAATATGAATGTAACAATATTTTTCATGGTTGAAATCCCGTAAAATTCAACGAAGCTTACCATAAGCATTAAAGAGTGTACAAGGTACAAAAAAGGCCCCAATAAAGGAGCCTTTTTATAATTATAATTTCAATTTAAAATTAACTTGCGCGTGATGGACGCAATGTTTTTCTTTGCGGGCTAAATGATTTATGGCCACCCGTTTGTTTTACTTGGTCCTTATCATTTGCCGCGGCGTTACCTTTTGGTTTATTAAAAGTTTTCTTCGCTTTTGGCTTCCCTTTTGATGCTGATTTCTTTTTTGATTTACCTTTGTAATCTTCTTTCTTTTTGAAAGTTACTTGAACATCATCACCAGATACTTTTTTCTTAAAATCAGGTTTACCTTCTGATTTACGACCTTCTACTTTACGAGCAGGCTTATCAGCTCTATTTTCTGCTTTTTTAGCAGCTGGCTTACCGCCACGCAATTTTTTAAGCACCGGATCATCATCAAACCCTTGTGAATCGTTCCACGGATCATATCTTTTACCTTCGGAGGCATTATTATGTGGTTTTTTAAATTCAGATTGTCTTGCCGGGCGTCTCGTGTTTGAAGGACGATTATCATTACGGCTATCATCACGTTTTTCAAAACGCTTACCATATTGTTTTTCGCCTCTGTTCTCTGATTTATTATCTGATCTGCTCTCTGATCTATTTTCAGAACGGTTTTCATTAAAACGGTCTGCTTTTTTCTCAAAACGACCTTCTGATCTGTTTTCAGAACGACCTTCAGTACGGTTATTGTTAAACCGATCAGCTTTTTTCTCATAACGGCCTTCTGATGAACGACCTTCCGATGAACCGCCATCACGGCTTTTGCCTTTATAACCACCACGGTCACGGCTTCCGCCTCTACCTTCGTTGCGTCCACGACTGCGATTGCGATCAAATTTTCCTTTGCCGCCCTTATTGAAATCGCGTGTTGTTGACATATCAAAATGAAATTGATGGTCTTCATCAACGTCGATTTTAATTTTAATCAGACGTTCAATTTCTTTTAGCAGGCGCATGTCGCTTGGGTCACAGAATGAAATAGCAATGCCAAGTTCACCCGCACGGCCCGTACGGCCAACGCGATGAACATAGTTTTCTGCTTCAATAGGAAGTTCGTAATTAATCACATGACTGACACCATCTACATCAATACCACGTGCCGCAACATCGGTGGCCACAAGTACTTTGGTGCGTCCTTTGCGGAAATTCATCAGAATTTTTTCACGTGTGCGCTGTTTCTTATCACCGTGAATGGCATCAACACGTACTGGCGTATCGCGAAACGCTTCTTTTAAACGGTCACAAAGATCATCAGCACCAAGCTTTGTACGGGCAAATATTAGTGCTTTTTCAATATTTTCACTTTGTAGTATTTGCACAAGAAGGTCTGATTTGTCTTTACGTCGAACATTCATCAATTTATGAGTAATCGTATCGGCAACAACGGTTTTTCTAATTTGTTCTACATATTCAGGGTCTTTAAGAACTTCTCTTGAAAGTCTGCGAACTTTGTCATTCATAGTCGCAGAGAACATCACTGTCTGATGTTCAGCTTTGAGTGATTCCTGAACTTCTTTAACATCATCAATGAAACCCATATCAAGCATTCTATCGGCTTCATCCAAAATAAAAGTATGGCATTCTTCAAGTTTCACATTGCCACTGCCCATATGGTCGATCAAACGGCCTGGTGTCGAAATAAGAATATCAACACCATATTTTAATTTACGGAGTTGCGGTGGGTAAGGTTGTCCACCCGCAACCACAAGGCTTTTAAGCGGTGTGCCGCGGCTGAATGTATCAATGAATTGACCAATTTGCATCACAAGTTCACGTGTTGGTGCAAGGATCAGTACTTTTGGTTTATTACTTTCCGGTCTCTGATAATCATAAAGAAGCTTGTTCATAACCGGCAATGAAAATGCCGCCGTTTTACCACTACCTGTTTGGGCAATACCCATAAGGTCTGCGCCACTCATAACAGGCAAAATTGCCATGTCTTGAATTGGCGTTGGGGTTGTGAAACCTTCTTTTTTAATTGATTTGTTAATTGCTTTATCAAAACCAAATTTATCGAATTCAAACACAGGTTTTTCTTGCACTGGTTCAATTACTTCTTGAATTTCTGTTTCGGTAATTTCTGTAATGGCCTCAAGAGTAGTCGGCACATCAGTCTCTGGCGCAATATCTTGCGTCATGGCATCTTCCTTCGCGAATACACACCTTTCATAAGGGGTGCTTATATATAATATCCGCGAATGCACTTGGCCCATTTATTAAGCTGGGATACTCGTGATTGTTACTTGTCACGGCTGCTAAGCGGATTTGAATTAGTTAATCTGTAAATAATCCTGTAACGGGGCGGCTTATCCTACTTATTAATCCTAATGTCAAGCGATTACGTAATTAGTTAAATTTGACTTTCAGGATAGCCGTGCTACAAATTTAAAATATCATATTATTTAAAGGGATTTAGAATGCGCGACTTCGAACTTGAAGTTTTTTTCTCTGAGTGGGAATTTAAAGCCAAATATCACCTGACAGCATCGGACATGCAAAGCATGCCACTGAAGGAATTACTTGCCATGGCAAGTGATGAGGACCGCGCCGCGTTTGATAATTTGTGGCTTGGTTATACGCAAACATATGGCCTTCCCGCTTTACGTAGCGAAATCGCAAATACATACGACACGCTTAATGACCAGGACATCCTATGTTTTAGCGGTGCTGAAGAAGGCATTTATGCAGCCATGAAAGCGCTACTTACAGCAGATGATCACGTCATCGTTATTGCCCCTAATTACCAAGCTGCCGAAACCATCCCCCTAAGCATTTGTGAAGTGACGGGCGTCTCACTTCAAGAAGATAACGACTGGGCCCTTGATATTGAAGCTATTGCTGGAGCCCTTCGTCCGAACACTAAATTAATTTCCATTAATTTCCCTAATAATCCCACGGGAAAAATCATCTCACTAGACGAACTGAAAAGCTTGGTTGAGCTGGCCCGTGAATTTGACGCTTATATCTTTAGTGATGAAGTTTACCGGGGAATTGAAATTGATGAAAGTAAACGCCTGCCGCAAATTGCCGATGTTTATGAAAAAGGTCTATCGCTGAATGTGATGTCCAAAGCATACGGCCTGCCGGGTCTTCGAATTGGTTGGGTTGCCTCAAAAGATCATGAGGCACTATCGGCCCTTGAACGATATAAACATTTTCTCACCATTTGTAATAGTGCACCAAGCGAAATTCTTTCACTTATCGCTTTAAAATCACGTGATAAACTACTGATGAAAAACAAAAAAATAGTTAGTGATAACCTAGATAAGCTGGATAAGTTCTTTGCTGAATTTCCTGATCATTTTGAATGGAAACGCCCTGACGGCGGTGCCGTTGCTTTTCCAAAATACTTAAAACATGAACAGCAAGGGGATCATACATGCAATCAGTTCTGTGAAGACTTGCTAAATGATACGGGCATATTGATCCTTCCACCGAAAATTTATCTATCCGAATTGGTCAGGACACCTCAAGACCGTTTTAGAGTTGGTTTTGGCCGTGAAGGCATGGATGAAATGCTTGATAAGTTTTACCATTATCTTAAGAAAAACAGATGATCGACATCACCCTTTTTGACATCATAGGCATGGTTGGGGTCGGCATGATAATAACCACTTATGGATTACTGCAAACCAACCGTATGAATGTGAAGTCAATGGGTTATTCTATTTATAATAGTCTTGGTGCTGCGTTGATCCTTGTCTCTCTTTGGGCTGATTTTAATCTCTCTGCGTTTGTCATAGAAGCCTTCTGGTTTATTTTTAGTATGGTTGGTCTTTATAGCGCCCTAAAGAAAAAGAGCGAATGAAATGATCAATCAAGATGATTTCCCTATTACGCGCGATTGCGCTTATTTAAATGCAGCTAATGTGTCCTTAATGCCTGCCCCTGCTGCCAAGGTCATGACCGACTGGCAGACGGATGTAGCACTAAATGGCAGTAACAATTTCAATGATCTTGCCGAAGACACGGCCTTTGACGGATTACGTGTCCAAGGCGCACGGCTTTTTAATTGTCATGAAAACGACATTGCTGGCGGTTCAAGTTGTACAGAACTACTCAGCTCCATTGCTTGGGCAGTCATGCCAAAGGCCCATGAAAATATAGTCAGCACCGATATTGTCTTTCCCAGTACCATTTATCCGTGGACCCGCGTGTCCCACCATACGGGATGTGAAATTCGCCTCGCGAAAGGTCAAAATGGCTATGCCCATATTGATGAATTGATAAAATGCATTGATCATAATACTGCTGTCATTTCTCTTTCTCACGTGGAATATACGGGCGGGCAGCTTTATGATATTCAAAAGCTCGCTGATGTTGCACACGAACATAATGCATTACTGGTTGTTGATGCCACACAATCCGCAGGCGCCATTCCCATTGACGGGCCAAAATCCGGCGCTGATGTGATCATTAGCGGCTCTTATAAATGGCTGTGTGGTCCTTTTGGTGCGGCTGTAATGTATCTTGCCCCACATTTGCAAAACACGCTCGAGCCGGGCTTTGTTGGCTTTCGTAGTCATAGCGATATGTGGACCCTATCCCCTGAACGGCTTGACTATCCCGAAACAGCAAAGCGCTTTGAAAGCAGCACTATGGCTTTTGGCTGCATAAAAGGTCTTGAGCATTCAATGAAATATCTTCTCGATCTAGGGATTGATAATATCCAAAACCACAATATGAAACTGGCCGATCAATTAATAGATGGCTTAAATAGCCTTGATATTAATATTATATCACCAATAAATCGTGCGGAACGTACCTCCATAGTTACCTGCCAAGTTGACGGCCACGACCCTGCTGACATAGTTGAAAAGCTGAAACAGAGAAATATTATCGCCCATAAAAGACAAAATTACATTCGGTTTGCCCCCCATGTTTATAACAATCCAAGCCATATCGATCAGGCGATCCAAAGTTTAGCAAGCATCCTAAAGTAAAAACCCATCATCGTCACATCGGCCTTTGCCGGAATGATGGAGTAGGTTGAGAAGTAATACTATTCCTACCTCTGCACCACACGCACATCATCAAACACATCACTGCCCGGATGGATAATTACTTCGGCTCCCTCGCCCAGTCCTGAGACAACTTCAGCGATGCGGTCGTTCATTTTGCCTACTTCTACTTGGGTGCGCACTGTCGTGCCGTCGTCTACAGCGAAGACGGTCCAGTTTCCTTGGTATCTGAATAGTGCGCTGAGCGGCACAAATGGTACGTCATCTGACCTGTCGACGATGATGCCTGCTTCGACCCTGAATGCATCACCAAGACCTTGCCATTTTTCTATGGGATCGATGAAGTCGAGATATATATTAACCCGTTGTTCTTCCACACCTAATGCCGAAATTTTTGTAAAACCGGAAGGCGAGACCACCCGAACCTGTGCTTGGATGTCTTCTTCGCCGCCCCAGCGTTTGATCAGAGCCATATCACCCGCCTGTACCTTAACCGCATCGCGCGAAAGCATTTCGATGACGATTTCCAAGTCTTCTGGATTGCCCACTTCAACTAACGGGGTTCCGGCGGGGATCACTCCTTCTGATTTATGCAAAATACGTAGCACTTTTCCTGATACTGGTGCATGAACGAAAAGATTATTACCACCTTCCTCTGCCCTTGCTGGCTGGGCAAGACGTGCTTTTGCGGCATCAAGGACACTTTGTGCTACAATCATGCCTGATTTGGCGGTATTAAGTTCAGTTTCACGAAGTCTTACTAGAAGTTCGTAGCGCTCCAACCTTGCGATCGATACATTACCATTATTATACAGCAGTTCTGTGCGGCTATATTCCGCTTTGGCAAATTCAAGTTCTGCTTCGGCGCGTTCAAGCTTAGCCGTTTCAAATCCCATTGCGGCCTCTGCCCCTTGGATGTCGGCCTGCGCCTGTATTTCCGTACGGCTATCCACAAACCGTGGGTCAGCGGGGCTCATATTGGCAATGACAGTATCACCCGCGACCACATTATCACCTGGTTCGCTTTCGATACGGTTTACACGACCTTCTATCGGTGAATAAACCACGTAAATATCATGAATCTTGGTTTTTCCTTCGCCTTCCATGGTGACCAGAACATCACCACGCTGAACGGTTGATATGTCAACTAGCACGGGGCTGGGCATAAAGGAATAAATAAGCAGTGCCAACGCCATAATGCCAAGTATGATTTTAATATATGTTTTTATTTTCTTCATCTGAGTTTATTCAACCCCCTTTTGCGCCCTTACAAGGTCAATTTTATCCACTTGCCGCCAGACAAGATAAAATGAAAGAAGCGCGCTTATCAACACTATAATTACAGCAAAACCATAAGTATCGCTATCAATATAAAGCGGCATTCTAAAAAGTTCCGTATCAATTGATTTCACCATTCCCGCCACCATTGCATAACCAATGAAAATGCCCATAGGGATGGCGAGAAAAACCACCAACGCGAGTTCGCCAAACAGAATATACGCCACTTCTTGACGGGTCAGGCCCAACACACGCAGGCTAGCCAGTTCGCGGGAACGCTCCGAAAAAGCAATGCGGGCGGTATTGTAAATAACACCAAATGCTATCAAGCCCGCAAATATTACATAAACCGCCATCATTCGAAGCATATTTTCATCCATTAATTGTTCAAATATTTCCCGCATTCGGGTCATGTTAGCTATGCCAATAATCGACGGAATTTCTTTGATATTTTGATATAGTGGTCCATTCCAGTTTGGATCAACCATAATCGCCGCGCCCGTGATCACAGGGCCTTCGTTTAAATGGCTATTAAGGCGATCAATATCCATAATCGCCCCAAGGCCAAGGAATTCTTCATAAATATCTGTGACCGGCAAATAAAGTTCTGGCCGCCTTTCTTCCAGTACATCCGCTTTAATCACATCCCCCACATTGACGTGGAGTATTTCTGCGAGCTTCTTGGAGAGGATTAAGCCGCCTTTTGGTACTTCAACCGCTTTAAGGTCCGTATCAAGTACACGGTGAAGATCAGGTTCTGGTATAATGCCCATTATAGCGGTGCGTTTGTCATAATGATCGAAACTTAAATTAACTGGTACACTTCTTATGGGTTCTACGTTCAAAATCCCCGGCATAATGCGAATTTCTTCGAGTGCCCGTCTGTGTCGCGGCTCAACAAAGCTAAGCATTAAATCTTCACGGTTTGAGACGTCATATTGGATATTCATCATATAATCCATACTGTCTTCCATAAAGAATGAAAATATCAATATGGATAGGGATAAACTAACCCCGAGCGAAGATAAAAAAGCACGGATAGGTCGGCGTTCAATTTGTCGAAGAACAATGCGCGATAAAAATGAAAACCATTTATCAATATGAAGGCGTTCTAATATGGTTTCTTTAAATTCAGTTGGTGCCTCCGCGCGCATGGCCTCCGCAGGTGGCAGGCTCGCCGCCTGTTTCATGGCAATTAAAGTACCCAACGTCGCGGCCACAGCACAAAATGCCACCGACAAAATCATCACATCATAAGAATAGGAATATTTCAGAAATGGAAAATGAAAATATTGACCGTACATATTAAGTAATCCTGACCCCAGCCATATGCCGCCCGCAAGGCCAATGATGC
>JABIPV010000027.1 GCA_018699075.1 Kordiimonadaceae bacterium
GTCATCAGCTTGCTCATGGAAGAAGGTGTCATTTGCTCGTTAGCATTTTTTTCAAACAAAATGTCGCCGGTTGCGGCTTCGATCAAGATCGCTTGTCCGGCGGGGCTGGACATGGTTTGCGCGATAACGATTGAGCTGCTGAGACAGGCGGCAAGGCCGCTTAAAGCGAGAAGACGTAGAGATTTGTTGAGTTTCATTCTTTTATTACCTTGATAATTTAATCTGCTTGTTATTAATCGAACACGACTTTGGCGGTATTATGGCCTAATGCTAAAATTTGTCTGAGTGCGGAATTGGCGGTTGATGATGTGTTAAAATTACCAACCCGCACACGGTATAATTTGCGGCCATTGATATTAACACTTTCCATCCCTGCCTCACCAAGGTGTTGCAGCGCGCTGATCACGTCTGCAGCGCGGCCAATGGAGCTATAAGCGCCGACCTGGACATAAATATCATCATTGGCGGCGATGGCTTGCTTTGCTTGGGGGGTTAAGGCGGCCATTTGTACGGGCGGTGTTGGTTGCTGGCCAATTTGCGTTGGCGGGGAAAGAAGCTCTAAGCTTTCAACCGCGACACGTTCAACGGCTTGTCTCTGTAAAGGTGGCGGCGTGTTGGAGAGGGCGACTTGTGCGGGCGCATTTGGTCCGTCGACGGCTTGAACTCTAACTCTGGTGGTGCCACGTCTTTCAAAACCGAGCAGTTGAGCACCGCGGCGCGACACATCAATCAAACGGTTATTAACAAAGGGTCCACGGTCATTAACCCGTAAAATAAGCGAGCGGTTATTTTCCAGATTGGTCACCCGCACATAACTTGGCATTGGCAAAGTGGTATGCGCGGCGGTTAGGGCGTTCATGTTATAAGTTTCACCGTTGGCGGTTTGCTTATTATGAAAGTCAGCACCGTACCAAGAAGCGATCCCGACTTGATTATATGTAGGGTTGGTTTCAGGCGTGTACCATTTTCCGGCAATTTTATAAGGGTCACCGACCTTTACACCGCTCGGCGCAGGGGGCGCAGATGTTTGAAGGTCACCAGAATTTTGCCCACAGGCACTTATGGCAATGCACAGAAGTGAAATAGTTATACTTTTAAAAAAAGCAGTCATTTTAAAAAAATCCAATTACTTTAATCGATCAGAAAGCAAGCTTACACCCAAACCGTAAAGATTTGAACAATTATAGGTTAAAATTGTGCGAAAGTTTTGGTAGGTTAAATAAGCAGGACCATCAATGCCACCGGGCATGAGCAGCGTTGCTTCGATATTGGTGCTGGTCACTTTGGGAAGGTCGCTGCCGTCGAGATTACGCACGCCCATTTCCTGCCATTGATCAAGTGAGTATTTCTTACTATGCGCACTTAAAGCTCGTTTACACGAACGCGGCGGGTTTGGTTCATGGGTTAAATCCACCAATGCTTGCCGCGCGGCCATGTCATCTGGCATTTTGATCTCTCTGCCCCATGTTTGGTCGGGGCGCCATCCATGACGCTCAAGATAATTACCAATGGAGCCAAATACATCTGCTTCGTTGGTCCAGATGTCTTTTTTACCGTCTTCGTCCATATCGTAAGCATAAGCAAAGAAGCTTGTCGGCATAAATTGGCCCTGCCCCATGGCCCCGGCCCATGATCCAATCATCTCTTCTGGCGTGATGTGACCTTCTTGTAGAATTAGCAGGGCTTTATGAAGTTCTTTTCTAAAAAACGCACTACGGCGCATATCGTAAGACAGTGTCATAAGCGAACGAACAATATTAAAGTTCCCGGTATAAGCACCGTAATTTGTTTCCATGCCCCATATGGCGGCGATGAAACGTTTTTGAACACCAATTTTTTGTGCCGCAGGATCAAGGATTGGTTTTGTTTCTGCCATGCGTTTAATGCCGTTTTTAACCCGTGTTTCACTGACACGGACACGGATATATTCTTTTGATGTCTGGGTGAATTCAGGCTGACGTCGGTCAAGCTCGATCACTTTCGGGTTTGGGATTAGATCGGCAAAGGTTAAATCGAGAATTTCTTGTGAAATGCCTTCTGCTTTTGCTTCAAGTTTAAATTCCGCAAGCCAGTCTTCAAAGGAGACAGGGTTATCCGCCACAACGCGCTGGGCGTGCGCGGATGCACTGAATAATAAAATACTGGTAATTATGGTTATAAATAACGCTCTGATCACTGGTTGGGCCTCTATTTCTCTCTCGTATTTTGATGAATTTTTTTATGGATATATATATAGTTTAAAAATAATGACTATTCAAAGGCAAAACCAAAAAAATCAAAAAATATTTAATAATATTGAAATCTGGTCATTCTGTTCTTGACCTATGGTGAGTGATCCGTTAAATCCTCTTCTCAGCACAACACGCAATCATCTTATGGAGAGGTGGCAGAGCGGTTGAATGCACTAGTCTTGAAAACTAGCAAAGGGGCAACTCTTTCGAGGGTTCGAATCCCTCCCTCTCCGCCACTAAACAAGCAGGGCTTTATGTCCTGCTTTTTTTATGGTGGAATGGGATTGGATGAGAACCCTTGCGGGTTCGGTGGAGTACGAAGTACGGAACGACGTTAAGCGTAGCGCAATGGTCCCGAAGGGACGAGCGAAGCGAGCAATCCCTCCCGATCTATCAAACGATAAATCAATTTACTCTAACCCCATTGATCACTATTCACCAATTAGTAGCCGATCACAGGTTTTGCGATTGAACCTTCTGAACGCTGCTATACTGGTTAGATATATTCAATAAGATTAAGCTACTTTTCGAAAAAACACACAATTACTATCGACATGTGTAAGTTGAGGCATTCCACGGTCTCGAAAGAAGTCCGATACTGCATCGCGGCAACCTTTAAAATCACCGTAGTCATCAATTATGATAAATCCACCATCCGCAACCAGTTCATAAAGGTTCTCCAAACATATCATTGTAGAATCATACCAATCGCCATCAAGACGAAGAATGCCTATTTCACGAATTTAATGTTTTGCCTGTGGTACCGTATTTTGAAACCATCCAATATGGAATTTCAAATTTTCCGGGTTCAGTTTTAAATGCTGAACCAAGAAATTTTCCACGTGGTTTTTTGTAGCGCCTACACATGCTTTTATTGCCGTCAGCTCTCCTTCAAGTACTTTTTCTCGAATATTAAGTCTTGTAGGATCTTTACTAAACCGGTCATAGTGTTCATTATCTTTAATAGTAGGTTGCGGGAGTCCTTCAAAAGAATCAAATAAGTGGGATAGTCTTTGCCCGTTTCCCGTTCTTTTTTCTGCTAACGCCATTAAACCCACACAGCCCCCTGACCAGACACCACATTCAACGATGTCCCCTTTTATACTTTCGGAATTGAGAATTTTAACGCAGTCGTAGGCATTGAAAAGTCGAGGTAGTGGAAGCATAGTGTTTGGTAGGACGCGCAAAATAGTTATTATTTGATGCACCTCGCTCCATTTATTTAGGGGAATTTCATTTAGCCGTACCAAAAATTTATACGCGCTGTGCACGAAGAACGAGCGCTTAGCAAATTCTTTTAGATTAAACATTCGCTGATACCAAACAAAATGGCATACAAAAGGTAAATACGTGATTTTGTATCATAGTCGACTACTCCAAATATATATATTCTAAGGATTTATATATATTTTTCAACAAATATTTAGAATTAAAAAGTAACCATATGCATTATTGCCTCGTACCTTTAATCTTAATATCTTGAGTATATGTCAGTAAAGAAAACTACCGCATTGTACAAATGATTTATCTATTATTATTTTATGTTATGACTTCAATTGAAGTATGCGAATTGTTCAGATATTTGTCAAAGCCGCGCATTAACTGTTGATTTAGTATTTCACCAAAATCACATTATTGTGCCGTATTAAGTTTATTTATTTTTCCAACTGGTTATTGTTGTAAAAAATTAGGAATTATAATGGACGTACACATGCAATTGGTAGAAGGACGGGAATGTGGTGAATGTCGGGCTTGCTGTCAGGCTCCACCGATTAATTCCCATGATATTGTCAAGCTTTCCAATACGGATTGTCACAATTTACGACCAGATGGGAAATGTAAAATTTATGCTGACCGGCCTTCGGTTTGTTCTGCTTTTCATTGTGTATGGCGGTCCGCTGAAGCGTTGAGCAATGATTGGCGGCCTGATAAATTTGGCGTACTTATTGAATATTGCCAAGAAGACTTCCCTGGCATCTTCGCGGACCGGGTTGGTTATCGTTTCAGAATTCTTGATAAAGAAAAGGCCTTTGCAAATAATAAGTTTCGCAAATTTGTTGCCCGCCAAATTAAAGACTGGGTACCCTGCGTGCTTACTTATGGCCTTAACCCCGGTCAGGTTCCTGCGTCCGTTTTTCTAAATATAACCTTAGCCGAGGTTGTTAAAAACAAAGATTCCATTGGCCTTAAGATACAGCTTTTAAAAGCACTTGAAAATTGTGAAAAGCTACCGGAAAAAACCATGAAAATTAAAGGTGATCAAATGATCCCCGTCACATCCGAAGACAACAAATAACCTTACGGCATTTGATATTTTTCAATCATTTGATCGTTCTTTGCACGTAATTTTAATAGTGTATCATGGTGCTTCGGATCATTTGCAAGGTTATTTATTTCCAGTGGGTCGTTCTTTAAATTATAGAGTTCTTCCCACGCTTTATCTTTAACATAACGCATGTATTTCCACTCGTCTGTACGTACACCTTCACTGGGCGGAATGTTTTCAAAATCCCAAAGATGTTCGATCATGATCGTATCGCGTTCCATGTCTTTTGCCTCACCTGTTACGACTGGCATCAAACTTTTACCGTGATAGATTTCCGGTATTTCTATCCCCGCAATATCGAGCATGGTTGCGGTTACATCGATGTTTAAGGTCATGTCGTCGATTTCTTTATGGTCGTCGCGCCTTGGGTCATAAATTATCAGTGGAACACGGATTGAATTATCATACATCAACCACTTTCCGGCCAATTGACGCTCACCAAGGAAATATCCATTGTCGCCCATAAAGATAATCACTGTATTTTTATCTTGGCCGGTTTGTTTGAGTTTGGCCCTTATTTTTGCAATTTCAAGATCAACGCCTTTGATCATTCGGTAATAGCCTTTAACGCTATGCTGGTATTTTTCCGGCGTATCGTAACGCCATGTCCAGCGCAGACGGCTAAAACCATCTTTAACGGATTGCGGTAGGCGGTCGAAATATTTATCTTCGGCGAGTTCTGGTCCCGGCATTTCCATATCCTGAAAAAGCTTGTCCGGTTCGTCCTGCCAGAAATACTGTAACGGTGCGTTATCTTGGGCATGTGGCGCGCTAAAACTTACAGAAAGGGCAAAAGGTTTATCTGTGGGTGCTTCTTCAATAAAATCAAGGGCTTTTTGACCTGTGTAGCGGGTCAAATGTACTACTTGACCTTCAAGTTCCTTGTAATAATATCCCCGACGGTCTGGTTCATCGCCCTGCGTTATATTTTCAATTTTATCGAATAACTGGTTCATTTTTGGGTAATTAACGCCAAATTTTCCGTAAAATCCTGTGTGGTATCCAGCATTCCTTAATAAATTAGGATATGATTTTTCCATATACTCTTCGCGAATATCACCGACCGTGAAAGTGTATTTATGACCGCGTTCATAAAGTCCGGTAAAAATACTGGCACGACTGGCGGCGCAGATCGGTGTGGTGGAAATGGCATTACTGAAAAACACGCCATTTTCGGCAAGTTTATCCATTTCCGGTGTATCAATCAGTTCATTACCGGCGTAGCCCAGCGCATCCCAACGTTGATCATCAGTTAGAATGAAAATGATGTTTGGTTTATCTTCGGCAAAAGCACAGCCAAGCATGGAAAAACCGATAATACATGACGTTATTAATTTCGAAAGCCTAGATATTATTTTCGAAAGCATAGGTTTTTCCTTTAATCCATTACCAATTCTTGTGAGCCAGATTTGAGTGAAACCTGTTTACCGTTCCATTGAAAGGTGCCGTTAAGTCCAGCGGGCAACGTCACGTTTGCTTTAACGCCGTTTTCACCGTTGCGTACCACACTTACCTCAATTTCACCCATAGGATGGGGCATAATGCCCGTGGCGTGCTTAAGTGCCCCTAATTCAGGTTTAATTTCAACCGATTTAAAGCCGGGTTCTGCGGGGCGAATACCAAGCACAGTGGCGAGTAATCCATAATTTGGATGTGCGGCCCATGCATGGCTATCGGTTCTGGAGGGTGCCGGTTGTTCTGGCGTAGTTGTTAGACCAATGGCGAGCATTTCCTGCCACGGACCTAATTGTTCTATATAACGATCGGCCATGCCTGCTTCGCGGAGCGCCTCAAGTACATAATAGCTAAAGTAATAGGTGGATTGAGTGATAGATTTATCATCAAGAACTTTTTGCATTACTGCGGCTTTATCGGCATCGGGTACGGCGCCAACCAAAATAGCCATGGTGTTTGTTTGCTGGCTGAATGTACGTGATTCAAGGCCGTCGCGGAATAATTCTTTATCCCCGTCCCACGCTTTTTCACGGATGATTTTAATCAGATTGTTTGCGAGGGCCTGATAATGCGTCGCAACGTCAGCTTGACCAAATTCCTTTTCAAGTTCTGCGGCACGTTGAAGCGCATATACATATTGAAGGGAAATGACAATTGAATGGCCATCTTGAGAATTTGGCGGCATGCCTTCGTACCAATCTGTGGCCCAATCAACAAAAGGCCACCATGGCATGGTGTTGATAAGGCCCGTATCGTCCAGCTTTCCTTCAAACCAATTAATTACGCCGCGCACACCTATCATTTGTTCATTAACATATGCCGTGTCATCACGGTGTAACCAATAATCATGAACCA
>JABIPV010000005.1 GCA_018699075.1 Kordiimonadaceae bacterium
GATGACAATATAAGTGAAGTTACCCACACATATGAAGTAGATTTATCAGCCTCGCTTAATGATACTGATGGATCAGAGACGCTTTCAATTGTGACGGTAACAGGAATTCCTGAAGGAACTATATTTACCACTGATGGTGATCCTGATGGGGTTAATACTATAGGAACTCTGCAATCTGGGCCTGATGTAGATGGATTTTATACTTGGAATTTCACGGCTGCTGAATATGGTGGTGCGGGCGGTACAACATTCTATATGTCCATTCCTGGTGAAGATTCAAATGGTAATGAAATTACAAGCTTCTCACTTGAAGCATCAGTTATAGCTGATGAAGATGACGGCGGTAATGTTATATCAACGGATAGTGCGGATGGATCTGTGGGACCAATTCCAGTGCCTGTGCCACCTCTTGATGAAGTGCTTGGTATTGCTAAAGCAGATAACGGTTGGGGTAATGGTGATGATAATGCCCCTGGTGGGTCTGGTGGTAACAATAATGCCGAGAACAGAATTGAAGTTGTAAATGGTGCAAATAATGCCGACGATATATTATATGGCACCTATACACCAATTGATGATCCTAATAATGTTAAAGACGGCAATTATCAAGAAGAATATGCCCGTCAGGACTTTATGTTAGGTAAAGGCGGAAATGACACTATTTATGGTGAAGCCGAAGATCAACCAGATACAATCACAAATGATTATATTGATGGTGGTGCAGACAATGATTTACTTTTCGGTCAAGGTGGTAATGATTATATCATTGGCGGAACGGGTAATGATGAAATTACCGGCGGAGCTGGCGATGATGAAATGTTCGGTGGTGGAGGTGATGATACCTTTATATTCCAATCAGGCATTGAGGGTCAGGATACTGTAGATGGCGGAGCGGCTGGCGGTTGGACCGATGCTATTGATTTATCTGCACTTAATAGCAATGAATTTGAAGATGGCTGGACACTTGTTCTAGATAATGGTGGCACCTACACTGAAGCTGGACATGATGTTTTGATGGATCAGGATGACACATCTGGTAAGATCGAATTCACCGGTGGTGGAACAATTACCTTTGAAAATGTTGAGAAAATTACCTGGTAAATTTGACCAAATAATAATTCTAAAAGGCGCTTCAAATGGAGCGCCTTTTTTTATTCTCTATCTGACGAATAACCGGCCCGTTTATTCAAGTTATTAAATATAGTGAAAATTTTAATAATTATTCAATTCTAAAATCATTTAATAAAAGTGTAACTAATTGCATTTAAATGATTTTTTATAATTATTTAGTAAAATTTTTTCCTGTTGTTTATATTTTTTTAACCATCCTTTGAAACTCCTTATTCATCATTATCTGCTAAAAATGAGGTATAGAAAATATTGATTTAAATAGAACAAAAAGTTGGAGTTAATTATGGTTGATCAAACATCAAATGGGGATCAGGGCAAGGGCAGTCAAGGCTCTGATGAAAATCCATTTTTTGATGGGGAGAGAGGAACCCCTGGCAGAGAAGAATCAGAAAACCGACTTTCTCAAACACATAATGATAATATTGAGGATACACAAACTCGTTCCAATATTCATATTTCAAGTGAGTTTGCTGAAGGTGAGGGCCAGGAATTTGAAGACGGCAGCACAGTAACGGGCAGCACTCATAATCCAACAGTACTTAGTCGTGGTAATGCAGAAAGTCCGCAAGTAGATACAATTGATCCAACGACATCTGAAAATGGCTATAATCCGGCGGAAATCGAAAGCGGTCAGTCGGAACAGCCTGGATCATCAGGTCGTGCAACATCACAAGTTGATCTTGACAGGCCGGAGCTTGAAGAAGAGGAATTTGGTAACAGTGGGCAAAATTCCGTAGGAAATTCCCCGGCAAGTAATCCCGGAGAAAGCGGAGCGGTAACAAACAACGGTTTTCGCAATGATGAACCGGTAGCAACTGGCGATTCAGAAGAAAATAACAATGCTGAAAATGCCCAGGAAGTAGCTGAAGTTGCTGGTAGTGATAATATAATCGAAGGTAATAACGGTAAAAACACTCTTGATGGCACCGACGACAATGACACGATCAATGGATATGGCAATAAAGATACCATTGATGGCGCAGGCGGTAATGATTTGATCAATGGTGGTGATGGTGATGACTATATAGCCGGTGGTGCAGGTGATGATACCCTCGTCTTTATGGCTAATCAGGGTGATGACACTGCTGATGGTGGAGCAGGTGGATGGATGGATACCATTGAGCTAGGTGGTTTTGATGGCCAAGCTTCTGGCGATGGTTGGACTATTAATCTTGAAAATGGAAGCACCATTGAATCAACAGATGATTTAAATGGGGAGATGCTTCTTTCTGAAGATAGTGCAGGGAGCATTGAGTTTGATGATGGGGGTTCGGTTTCATTCGAAAATATAGATAAAATAATTTGGTAAGTATCGTAGTAACATTTTTAACTAAAAGGCGTTTCAATTGAGGCGCCTTTTTTTATTTTAATATGAAAATCTGGCTTGGATTTAAAAACCATGGCGGGACAATAGCCGCGATATTTGAGAGTGGTAATATTTCTTCTGGCAGATCAAAGCCGAGTGTCTGGATCATGAATTCGCGTCTTTTCATACAGCGATCATAACAATTAGGATGCTTTTCTTTAAGTTTTGATCGCAGTTCTTCATCCGCAATGACAATACCGTCTTCCATTCGTGTTGAGCCAAAAATCGGTGATGATGGTATAACGTCGACCTGAAACATCATCCCTGAGCGGATTTCAAGATCGGAACTTTCATATATCGGTGAGCTGACCCATTCATCAAGGTGGATCAAATGTCCGGCGTTTAAGAAAATACCAAACTTGTCGAACGGTAGCCGGTCATAGATTGCGTCATGTAAGATGCTCCCTTTTGTACCGATCGACATTTTGCCAAACCAGTCTGCCATGGCTTCAAAATAAGGTCCGGCAAATTCATCAATATAAGCTTGCGCCTGCGCGGGAAGTTCATCGGCTCCGTTAACAACCCAGCCCGAACGACAAATATTGCTGCCCCAGTAGCAGACATTAAAGGAGAAAGGATCACCTATATTTATGGTGCGTCCTTGTGGGCCACATAGTCCCGGCAAATCACCACTAGACATGGTTGGGTGGCAGCCGAGAGGCTCGCCGTCCCATTCAATAAATTTTGCCACGTCATGATCGACCATGCCGTCTCGCAGGCCAAAAATCATCCGCTTTGCTGCTTCGGATGTTTTAATGTTTGAATGTTCAAAAATGGCAATTTCATCAACGGATACAATCGTGCGAAATCCGTAGCCCGGATGCATGAATAAATCGGTAGCATTCTCAACATTTTCATAGCCAGCAATATTTCGTACCGGATCCGTAATAAAGCTTGGTATATCTATTGCGTGAATGCCAGCGGGTTCTTCAGAACTTTCAAAATATTTCCAACCAACACAGCCGATTAGTGAGCCTTCGTTTATGCCTTCATCTAGGAATATCTCATTTAATGTCCGGCTTTTATCACGGCCTTGGTTTAGAAGTGAAAAGGGCTGATAAAGCTCGCTCCTCATATCGCCGTTATTATATAGTGGGCTGTGTGGAAGGTAGCCTTCACATTCATTACCAATTAAAATAAGTGGTTTTTTATCAAGGCTGACAATCAGTAACGCTTCTTCAAACCTTGGGTCAAGATTACACATCCAAGTCATGTTAGCGAAATGCTCGCGGTCGCCGTAAATAAGAAGGTGAGAATAGCCACGCTTTTTCATGGCCGTTTGGACAATGTCGATACGGTCCTGAAATTCTTCAAGAGAAATGCTGGCCGGCTTTTCGCTTAATCCGAATTCCGGCCAGTTAATTTCTGCTAGCTGTGCTTTTTTCATTTAAGCAAGTATTTCTTTTACGACGGCACGGTAAGCTTCTTTAATGGCCGATTTTGTATTGGCCCCGGCACCAGCATCAGAGTTTGCTACATGAATATTGCCAAATGGCTGACGGCCAATAACCCATGGTTTGTCTTCTTCGGCGAAATTTTCGCCCCAAAGCAGGCCATTACTATAGGAATAACCATGTGGCCAACGGTTAACCGTTATGGCTTCGATGTCGCGGTCCGCATCAAATCCTGCTTCGCCAAGTGCTTGATTAAGCTGATCTTTTACATGGCCTTCAAATTCTTCAAATGTGGTTGTTAGAATTTGTCTGCGTCCTTCTCGCCATTGTTCCGGTCCTTTTATATCTTTGAACAGAGGGACATGACACATATGAACAACCATCGGCTCGTCCGGGGTTTGTGAACGATGATAATCGCCAAGCGATACCGGATAAGCGAGTTCAGCCTGTTTGTAAAACCCGCCGGTAAAATAAACGAAACTAGTTTTAAGTTTATCAAAAGCTTGCCAGTTACTGATCAGAACTTTTGTATAAACAAGTGGAATTTTGACGTTGAAGGCGAGCCCTTCTTTTTGTGCTTCCGGCATTTCCGGGCAAAGATAGGGTATGGCACTATTATAACAGGCCATCACGCATTTTTTGGCTCGGATTTTATGGGCTTCATCATTATTAACATATGTTACATCAACATTATTACCGTTATCGGTGTTAACCACGTGCACGACAGTACTGTTAAGTCGAATATTGATGTTTTTATTTTTTTCATCCAGTTTGGAATAATCTGCTTTGGCCATGACCACATCTTCCATGGTCGTGCCCGGCATAGCTTCCGGTATTAATTTACGGACGAGCAACCGAGCAACCGAGGCATTACCATCAGGGAAATGAAAGATATAAGGATCATCGCCGCGACCAGTTCGCCTTGGTAGTGTATGATCTACACCAGGGATGCCGCCATCATAATATTGAACGGATGTGGTTGGTACTTCTTCCATATCGACACACCAGAAGCTCATGCCCCAATGTTGATAGATATCAATGACCTGTTCATCCACTTTACAATAATCACGGAGGAAGGATGAATAGCCTGTTTTTCGAAGGGTCTTAAACTTTTCTTCAGTTGACACACCAGGCATATAATCCACTTCATCGGTTTGCACACGAATAAAGTCGGCGCGAGCTTTGTCGGTGAGTGGGGCTTCGGCGGCGAAATCTTCCCATGATTTTTCACCGTATCCGGTAACATGTTTGGTTTCCGTGAAATTTTTGTCATCAAAAACTATCGAGAAACCCATGCCGCGTTTTGAATATAAATCCTGCTCAAAGGCATCGTAAAATTTTTCAAGCTGAATGCCAATATCTTTGAGTAAGTTCAAGGCTTCCGGTGGGTAAGAAGACGGCGTATCGATCGCTTCCGTACCGCCGTAACCAATACGAATATCATCGCCGTGCTTAAACTCATTTCGTTTGGCATGACCACCAAAATCATCATGGTTATCAAGGATCAGTATTTTAGCATCAGGGTGTTTCTGACGGTAAAAATAAGCGGAAGAAAGACCACTAATACCGCCGCCAACGATGACAAGGTCATATTCGGCTTCGACTTTGTCCACATTCCAGTCTTCGCCCATCACACGCATATGCATATTTTCCCATGAACCATCATGGCTACCGCGCAGGCCAGTTTTAGCCGGCGGGTAATAATCGTTGTTTAAAGTGAAGCTATTGGGCGCGCCAAATGCTTCTGTCCAAGGGGTCAGCAGTGAGGCGCCAACAGTTGCACCAATGGCAATTTGGGTGCCGTTTAGGAAGTCACGGCGTGTGATGTCTTTTTTCATGTTTCTGTCCTTATTTTTCTTTAGTGATACGGTAATTGTATTTAACCAATAATTCAAGCGTGAACTACGTTGGAACCGAACCTAAATGCTGGATAGTAATGGCAGCAATCTTTGAACCTTCTTTAAGGGCTTTTTCAATATTCTCTTGATGCACAAAACTGGAAAGAAAACCCGCAGCAAAGGCATCGCCAGCACCCGTAGTATCAACTATATTTGCAACGGACATCGCGGGGCATTGAAACTTTTCATTTCCAGAAAATGACATGCTGCCCTTTTCACCGAGTGTGATTATCATTAGTTTATTTTTTGATTTTGAAAGGTCGCAAAGACGGTCAATTAATTCGCAATGATTTATTGATAAACCGAAAAAGGCTATATCAATTTTACCCAAATATTTTTCCAAAAGATCAAAATCAGGATCAGTGGCAAAGTCGGAAAAATCTACAGCTATTTTTGCTTTTGTTTCGGCGCTTAAGACAATATCAAAAACATTTTTAATCTGCCAGTAAATTGGCGTCATGATTAGATCGGCATTTTTTAGAATTTGTTTTTGATCATCATCAATATAGAAGTTTTCAAGCACTCCGCGGTCATATTTAAAGAAATCTTTTTCGCCGTCTTGCTGGATTTTAATATATTGAACGGGTGTCTGGCCGTGGGTTTTATTAATATGACAGTTAATACCACTAACATTAACGGCCTTTAGGGCTGTCTCGGCTTCTTCGTCATCACCGAGCAGTGATATAATATCAATTTCATCAGTTGTCTTAAAGGCGCGCCGCGCCTGTCTTGTGAAATTAGCC
>JABIPV010000143.1 GCA_018699075.1 Kordiimonadaceae bacterium
CAATTCTATCAAGATCATGATTGGATGCGCGACTTTGGTGAAGGATTCTGTGTTTATAAGCCGCCGATTAACACCAAAACATTAACTTTGGTGGGTGATAAGTCTGATAATGACAATAAGAAAATTGCTCTTAACTGGATCACTCCACATCAAAAATGGGGCATTCATAGTACCTATTCTGAAAACTTGCTTATGCAAACCTTAAGTCGCGGTGGTCCAATCGTTTGGATCAGTGAAAATGATGCTCAGAAAATTGACGTAGAAGATAATGACTGGGTTGAGTTTTTTAACGCTAACGGTGCCATTGCGGCACGTGTTGTCGTCTCGCAACGTGTGATGGACGGGATGTGCATGATGTATCATGCTCAAGAAAAGATCATCAACACCCCTGCAGCAGAAACAACCGGCAAGCGCGGCGGTATTCATAACTCGGTTACACGTGCGGTTGTTAAACCAACTCACATGATCGGTGGATATGCGCAACTGTCTTATGGCTTTAACTATTACGGAACGGTTGGCTCTAACCGCGATGAATTTGTTCTGGTTCGTAAAATGAACAAAATCGATTGGATGGAAGAACAAGCCTGCGATTCAGAAGTTGATGCAAAAGGCCTGTTAAATCACGAGGAGTTAGCATAATGAAAATACGTGCTCAAATTGGAATGGTGCTAAACCTAGATAAATGTATTGGCTGTCATACGTGTTCTGTTACATGTAAAAATGTATGGACATCGCGCGAAGGCGTGGAATATGCATGGTTCAATAATGTTGAAACTAAACCTGGTATCGGTTACCCCCGCGATTGGGAAAACCAAAATAAATGGAATGGCGGCTGGGTTCGCTTAGGAAACGGAAAAATTAAACCAAAACTTGGTGGTAAATTCCGAATTCTTTCGAAAATCTTTGCCAATCCTGATCTTCCTGAAATTGATGATTATTATGAACCTTTCACATTTGAATATGAAAGACTCCAAAAATCACCAGAGGTTAAAACACCTCCTACTGCCCGCATGCATTCTGTGATCACGGGTGAGAAAATGGAAAAAGCCGAATGGGGCCCTAACTGGGAAGAAATTCTTGGTGGCGAGTTTTCAAAACGTTCTAAAGATTATAACTTTAAAGACGTTGAGAAAGAAATGTACGGCCAGTTCGATAATACATTTATGATGTATTTACCGCGCCTTTGCGAACATTGCTTAAACCCAACCTGTGCGGCCGCCTGTCCAAGTGGTGCAATCTATAAACGCGAAGAAGACGGTGTCGTACTTATTGATCAAGACAAATGTCGCGGATGGCGCATGTGCGTTAGTGGTTGTCCTTATAAAAAGATCTACTTCAACTGGAGCAGTGGTAAATCAGAAAAATGTACTCTGTGTTATCCGCGCCTTGAAGCGGGTGAACCAACCGTTTGTTCTGAAACATGTGTAGGACGTATCCGCTATTTAGGTGTTCTACTTTATGATGCGGACCGTATCGAAGCGGCCGCATCGGTTGAAAACGAAGAAGATCTATACCAAGCACAGCTTGATATTTTCTTTGATCCGCACGATCCGGAAGTTATCGCCCAAGCGAAAAAAGATGGTATTCCTGATAGCTGGATGGCTGCGGCACAAAATAGCCCAGTCTATAAAATGGCAATGGACTGGAAAATCGCCTTCCCACTTCATCCTGAATATAGAACACTGCCAATGGTATGGTATATTCCGCCATTATCCCCCGTTCAAAGTGCGATGGAAGAAGGTAAATTATCCAGAAGCGGCGTCATTCCAAATACCGAAGACCTACGTATTCCGGTTAAATACCTTGCCAACATGCTTACAGCTGGTAAAGAACAGCCGGTTGAGTTTGCCTTACAGAGAATGATGGCCATGCGGGAATATATGCGTGAAAAAACCATCACTGGTGCACATAACACAGATATTCTTGATGCTGTTGATATGGACGAATTAACCATTGATGATATGTACCGCATTATGGCGCTTGCAAATTATGAAGACCGATTTGTCATTCCGACAAATCACCGTGAATATGCAGGTGAAACACCGTTTGATAATGAAATTGCCTTTGAAACACGCTCTTCTTGTGGTTTCAGCTTTGGTAATGGATGTTCAGGTGGTGACAGTCGGACCAATTTATTTGGTGCCTCAACCCATAAAAATACCATGAGTGGTAAAGTAGGGAGCTCATCATGAAAACCTTCAAAATATTAGCACTCTTGCTTGCTTATCCAAAACCAGAACTAATTGACAATATGGCTGATATTAAGGAGGTCCTCAAAACTGAGGCCCTCCTGCCAAAACGTCCTTTAAAAAATGTCTTGGCATTCTGTGACTATTTAACACAAAGTGATATCTACGAATTACAAGAAGATTATGTCAATCTTTTTGACCGAGGCCGTACACATTGTCTTCATATGTTTGAACATATCCACGGCGAAAGCCGTGACCGTGGTCAAGCCATGGTCAATTTGGTAGAAAGTTACGCCGAACGTGGATTTTTTATGGCGGAAGGTGAACTTCCTGATTATTTGCCATTGTTCCTTGAATTTCTATCAACATGTCCTGCAGGTGAAGCGGTTGAATTCATTGGTGACCCGATAAATGTTATCGCCACCATCGGCATTCGATTGAAAAAAAGGGATAGTCTTTACGCTGCCCTTTTCCAAGCAATGGAATCACTTTCAAAAGTGAAGCCGGACCAGGCCGTTATTGCGGAAGCAAATGCTGCTGAAATTATCGAGCAAACGTTAGACGAATTAGACGAAGAATGGGCAGAAGCAGAAGCATTTGATAATTCTGCTGACTGCGGATCTTGTGATGTAACAAGTATCGCTGCTCAAAATATTAATCCACCACAGACTTTAAGAGGAGCAAACTAATGTCTTCAGAAATTTCATCATATTTGCACCAATTCTTTTTTGGTATATATCCTTACCTTGCCATAATGGTTATGGTCGGCGTGTCTATTATGAGATACGACCGTGATCAATATACCTGGAAGGCAGATAGTAGTCAGCTTCTGCGTTCAAAAGGGATGCGTGTCGGCAGCAATTTATTCCATGTGGGAATAATATTACTATTTTTCGGTCACTTAATCGGACTGCTTACTCCTGAATCTGTTTACCATCTTGTGATGTCTGCGGGCACTAAACAACTTATGGCCATGGTTGCCGGTGGTATCTTTGGCTCTATATGTTTTGTCGGCCTAACTATGCTACTTTATAGACGACTATTTGATAAACGGATCAGGGCAACAAGTAGTTTTTCCAATATTGCGTTACTTGTCATCCTTTATGTTCAGTTGATCTTGGGACTTATTACGATCCCTTATTCAGCACAACATATGGATGGGTCATCAATGATTGCTCTGGCAAACTGGGCGCAACATATCGTGACTTTTAGAACTGGCGCTGCGGACTTTATTGTTCATGAAGCATGGGTCTTTAAAACTCACCTTGTGCTTGGTCTAACAATATTCCTGGTTTTTCCGTTCACTCGACTTGTTCATATGCTAAGCGCACCTGTAAAATACTTGTTCCGCACTGGATATCAAATTGTTCGCAGAAGAGGGGGAGCATAATATGCCCGTAATTGTAAACAATACTGAGATTACAGATGACCAAGTTCATTTGGAAATGCAGCATCATCCTGCACCGACCGTTGAGGACGCAAAGCAGGAAGCCGCCCGTGCATTAATCATCCGGCAGCTTCTTCTTGAAGCGGCAGCAAATCAAGACATAATTACAGAAGAGGTTATTCAAGAAATTGACAATGAAAAAGAGGAAATCATCATTGAAACCTTACTGGATGAAGTGATTAATGTACCCACCGCAGATGACGAAACATGTCAGCGTTATTATGATCAGCATACATCTAAATTTGTTGATAAAAAAACGGGCGCTAAACTGCCTTATTCAATGGTTCAAAATCATATAAAAACCTATCTGGAAGACAAAGGACATATGTCCGCATTTAATGCTTATATTGATGACCTTATGGATAAAGCCCAGATCGTCACTACTCTCTAAGGCATGTTAGTATAAACCTTAATATCGAAGAAATAGCCAATTTAGGTTATTTCTTCGAACTCCCCCACTTTCATATTATATTCACTTAAATTTCCGCTTTTAATATCAAAGTACCAACCGTGCATTTGAAGCTCGCCTTTTTGGATCGCCTTTTTAACCCACGGAAAACTAGCTAAATTATTCAGTGAAATAAGAATTGCCCGCTTCTCACAAACACATGTTCTAGATGCTTTGCTCATAGAAACTTTTTCAAGGTCCGTAAAACTTGCGGCTTCTTCAACAATTTTCATCCATGGACGAATGAAGCTGTAACCTTGTGTTTCATCCGTAATAGAATTATCCATCAGCGAACCAATGCCTCCACATCCGCTGTGTCCCATGATAATGATATGCTCAACATGAAGGTGATTAATGGCATATTCCACTGCCGCACTAGTACCGTGATAAGTACTGTCATCCCCACCCTCTTCAAACGGAGGCACGACGTTGGCCACATTGCGGATCATGAAAAGTTCGCCAAGGGCGCTGCGGGTTAAAATCGCCGGATGAACCCGGCTATCACTACAGGCAACCATCATCACTTTAGGGTCCTGACGCTTGCCCGCGACTTTTAACCATTCTTTATTATCATCGCCCAGATAGTTGGCCCTAAATTCACGGTACCCTGAAATTAATTGATCGTATGCAGCCATATTTTTTATCTTTTTTTGATTTTGTTTTTATTACCTTAAAACAATTTATTACAATTGAATATTGATTTGTGTCAAATTCATACCTAGATAGTATGATAGAAACACATTTAATTATCAAAATGTGCCTTGAAAGTATAAAATATGCCTGCACCAGAAAATAGTGACGATTTCCAACTTAAGGAAGCCCGTGGGCTTGTGGCTCATCTTATGCAGCCAAAACCTCATATATATTGGATGGACTTAATTCTAAATGCCATTCTAGGTTGGGGTGGATTTTATCTTGTCGTCGTCACGCCCGCTTTAAGCACATTAAATATTATCGCTTTTATTATCTCAGCATTTTCACTCTACCGTGTGGCCATTTTCACCCATGAACTGGTACATCTTAAAAAAGGCACCTTTAAACTGTTTATTACCTTTTGGAATATCATTGCTGGTTTTCCTCTTTTGATTCCGTCTTTTACTTATCAAGGGGTTCATAGTGATCACCATCGCCGCGATACGTATGGCACCACAGAAGACGGCGAATATTTACCTTTTGGTGCGGAAGCCGGTTGGAAAATCATTGCTTATGTATTTTTATCTTTGGTGCTTCCCTTATTATTCCTTGGTCGTTTTTTAATTTTAACTCCTTTATCATGGATTATTCCGCCTTTAGGTCGCTATGCTTGGGAACGTGCATCGTCCCTTACCATTGATCTCGAATACCGCCGACCACCGCCAACTAAACTGGACGGCAAATATTGGCGTCTACAAGAAGTTTGCACCACAGCTTATGCATGGGCCGGCGCAACCCTTATTTTCAGTGGCGCTTTACCTTTTAAAGTGGCGATCGTTTGGTACTTAACGACACTGCTGGTTTTCACAATGAACAGCCTGCGGACCCTAGGGGCGCATGCTTATAGAAACCCGGGTGACGTTAAAATGTCAGTGTCGGATCAATTCCTTGATAGTGTTGATGTAATAGGCGGTGTTTTATCGCCCTTTTGGGCCCCGGTTGGGTTACGCTTTCACGCGACGCATCATTTATTTCCGCAAATGCCTTATCATTCCCTTGGCACTGCCCATGATTTATTGGTGAAAGATCTTTCTGATAACACACTTTACTTATCGGCAACGCGCCGAAACCTTTGGCATGCCATATCAACTTTATGGGAAGATTCAGCCCTTAGTCAAAAGAAACACTCATCTTAGTCGTTTAGTGGCTTTACCATTATTATGGTATCGTTTTCGAAACCATTTTTTTCATAAAATGCTCTGGCTTGATCATTATTATTAAACACTTCAAGCTGCAAAAGGCGGTGACCCTGTTTTTTGGCCCACGCTTCTGCTTCGTTCATTAACCTACGCCCGACACCTGCCCCTTGTGCTTCTTTGGAAACCGCCAGCAAGGGTATTCTTGAGCAGATTTCTTCAGAAATTTCATCTTTGCTTTCAATGACCTGAATGAACTCGAGTGCAACACCGTCTTTTTCAGCTATCAATATTATCTGTTTACCTTCTGTGTTATCCAAAGATTCAGTAATATATCTATTTTGAAACTTCGATAATACTTGATCCGTATGCCAATGGAGTTTTGCTCTTTCGATAAGTGTTGGTGAAAGGCCAAATATAAACGATCTATCACCGTCTGTTGCTTCACGAATATTCATTTCTCACTGCCTATATAGCACTGGTGTTATGAATTTTTACACCCGCTACTTTATTCATCATATAAAGGCTAAGCCCAAGAAGAACCATGCCCGGAATAAAGACCAAATTACTTTCTGTTATGCCCGCCGTGATATAAGAAACCACGCATATTGAGCCATTTAGAAGTTCATAAGGCAACTGGGTTCTTACATGATCAAACTGACTACAGCCTGCGCCGGATGCGGATAATATTGTGGTATCGGATATGGGTGAACAATGATCGCCAAACATGCCGCCAGAAAGCACCGCGCCTATTGACACATGCATCGGCGCACCAAGTGCATCGGCCAACGCGATAATCAGCGGCATCATGATGGCGTATGTTCCCCACGACGACCCCGTTGCAAACGACATCACCGCGCCAAACAAAAACGCCGTCACAGGGATCAAATAAGGTGCAAATGTTCCGTCTGCCAATGAAATAATATATTGCGGAGTACCTAAGTTTTTACCGATAGAGCTTAGCGACCATGCCATTACAAGTATCATCAAGATACTGACCATTTTTCCGACACCGGTAAAATAAATCGCCATACTTTCTTTAAAACTTTTGACGCCGAACATCATCATTAAAACGATCAAGGTCACCGCTGAATAAAAATAGGCACTCGATAAGGCACCGCGAAACGCCAAAGACGGTACTGAATTTAAGGGAAACCCCAGAGGAACTAATAAATAAAACAAGACACTGACCATCACCACAAGCGGCAACCATACAAATATGGCTTTTGCATTCGGGTGTGACATGGTGTCATCGACTTCTAATCCGCTATCATCTGTTAGCACTGCATTGGCTTGTGCTCTTTGTTCTGCACGGGCCATTGGACCAAATTCATAACCGGAAAATGCCACAAGCGGCACCATTAAAATGGCAAAAATTGAATAAAACTGAAACGGGATCGCACTTACATAAGCATCAAAGGCGGGTTCTGTGACGCCAATTTCCAAATATTGCGTTTCAATCAACGCCATTGAATATACCCCCCAACCGATGAAAGGAATAAGCACCGCAACTGGCGAAGAGGTCGTATCAACAATCCACGCCAATTTCACACGCGAAATTTTTAGCTTGTCTGTGATAGGGCGATAAATCGGACCAACGATTAGCGGCGTACCAAGGTCAGAAAAGAAAATTGCGATCCCTGTCATCCAAGTCGCGATCTGAGCTTTAAAGCGGTTGGTAATCACATGGGTCATTTTGGTGGCAAAAGCAACCGCCCCGCCCGACTTTTCAATAAGCGCAACAAATCCGCCGATAAAACACATCAGCACTAAAATTCCTGCATTGCCGGGTGATATCATTTGCGGGACAAAATAATCGGAAACCATTAAGCTAAGTGTCATGACAGGATTAAAGCCGTTTAATAAAACAACTCCGCAAAACACCCCAGTAAACAAGCCGATAATCACATTTTGCGTCCAAACTGCAATTCCAAGTGTTAGGATTATTGGAACAATTGATAGAAATCCATAATCAGCTTCTGGCAAATTCATTCTCCCTTATTTTTTGTTTTATACTAAAGTAAACTCAGATTTTAGAAAGCATGAAAATAAGCTTTTCTGACATCCCTCGACTATGCTAGCTTAAACCAAAAATATGGGAGCTACGTTAAATGCATACTTTAACCAAATTGATGGCGGCAATCGGCCTTTTATTAATCAATGCCTGCGGATCAAACGAGCCTACCGCTGACACATCTGGCCCGGATTATGGCATATCTTATGATATTCATATATCTGGTGGCACGATCGTCGATGGATCTGGCGAAGCCGCTTATATGGCTGATCTACTTGTAAGTGGTGATAAAATTGCCTATATCGGCGCGGTTGATGCCAGCAAACTAAATACTGCTCAAACACTTGACGCATCTGGAAAAGTTGTCTCACCGGGTTTTATTGATGCTCATTCACACGGTGACCCCTTACAAGCAGATAATGACATGCTCAGAAACTTTCTTCGACAAGGAATTACAACTGTGGTTCTTGGGCAAGACGGGACAAACCCGGGCTATTTTCCAAGTGGTGGACCCGAACGGGATATAAATTCATTTAATTCTTGGATTGACCTGGTCAATGCCGGAGGTACAGGTCCCAATGTAGCGACGCTCGTAGGTCACGGAACAATCAGACGCCTTTCTGGCGGCGGAGAAAAAGATAAGGTCACTGCCGAAGACCAAGCAAAAATGGAACAGCTAATTGTTGATGCCATGGCGGCGGGGGCCTACGGCCTTAATACTGGACTTGAATATGTGCCTGGGCGGTATGCCGATACAGAAGAAATGGCAGGACTTGCCAAGGTCGTCGACGCACATGACGGCTTAATCAGCAGTCATGTTAGAAATGAAGATGATGATATTGTTCACCAATCCATCGCAGAGCTTATTGATCAAGGCAAATATGCCCGCGTTAATGCATCGCACATAAAAGTTGTTTACGGTAAAACCCGTTCACAAGGTGACGCGGTGCTGGCGCAAATTCGTGAAGCCCGTGCAGCAGGCATAGACATTACCGCCGACGTATATCCTTATCTCGCCAGCTTTGGTGATATGAGCTATCTTTACCCTGAATGGGCAAAGCGGGAATTTGAATTTAACGATGCCGCCGCCAACCGACGGGAAGAATTCGAAGAATTTCTGCGTGCCAAGATCATCCGCCGCAATGGCCCCGGCGCTATTTTGATTTCTAATGGTGAATATGCCGGCAAAACATTGGCAGAAATAGTCGCCATTACCGGTAAGCGTCCAGAAGAACAAATTATCGATTTTGGCCATAATGGTCCGGCGACCGCTCATTTCATTATGACCAAAGAAACTCAAGATGCTTTTATTACGGCGCCTGATGTTTCCATTTCAACGGACGGCAGCCCAACCATGCGCCATCCGCGTTCCTTTGGTTCTTTTCCAAAAGTGATCGAAGAATATGTGGTGCGGGATAAAGTCCTCTCATTAGAACTGGCGATTAATAAAATGACTGGCCAAACCGCCAATATCTTTGACATTCAAACACGTGGCTTACTGAAAAAGGGCTACGGTGCGGATATTTTGATCATGGACCTTGCGAATGTGAAGGCCAACACAACGTGGACTGATATATATGCTGAGCCCACGGGTTTTGATTATGTAATCGTTAACGGCCGCGTAACCGATACCGCCGTTAAATCATCTGAGCCAACTTATGGACGTGTGCTGCTTAAAACCAAAGGAGACTAAACCCATAAGAAACCGAGTATTCAATACATTGCTGTTAAAATAGGGAGAAAACACAACATGTTCAAAATAGTGACACTATTTGCCGTCATGACGTCATTTTTTATGACATCCGTGCAGGCAGATGAAAAGGACGACTTGAAAGAACAAATATCAGATTTAAAAGAACAAATAAGTAATCTTAGGCATTCTTTTTCATCGGTTAATAAAGGCATAAATGAAATTAAGATGCACGATATCATGGGTGATTATGCCCATATTGAAAAGGTGCGCTTTACCGGCCCTCCTCTTGGCAAAGATCATGAGTTTTCAGGTGATGGTGAGAAAAACCCCCTTACTTTGACCAACCCGCTAAAGATTTCAGCTTATGTCTTTTTTCCTAAAGATATTGATCCTGACAAGAAATACCCTCTGCTTGTTTTCCCTCACCAAGGCGTACATGCCAATTTTGATGTTGAAAACGGCCAACTTTATAGGGAATTAATGGCGCAAGGTTATATCGTCATTGCCCCTGATTATCGTGGTAGCACCGGATACGGAAGACGTTTTTATGAAAGCATTGATTACGGCGGCAAAGAAGTGGCCGACGTTAAGGCCGCCCGTGATTACATGGTCGATAATTACGCCGTGGTTGATCAAAACCGAGTTGGCATTATGGGTCACAGCCACGGCGGCATGATCACTCTATTAAATTTATTCGAATATCCTGATGCTTATAAAGTTGGCTTTGCCGATGTGCCTGTGAGCGACCTGATTGCCAGAATGGGCTATAAAACTCAAGGATACCGTGAACTATATGAAACCGATTATCACCTCGGCGAAAGTGCCTTTGAAAATCACGATGAATATATTAAGCGGTCGCCAGCTTGGAACACCCATAAGCTTGAAACCCCGCTGATGGTTTACAGCAATACCAATGATGATGATGTTAATATCCTAGAAATTCGTCATTTGATAAAATCATTAAAGGCCGACGAAAAAGAGTTTACCTATAAAGAGTTTGAAGACGTTCCCGGCGGGCACAACTTTGCCCGTATGGATCATAAAATCGCAAGGCAGGCACGGTTTGATGCCTATAAATTCTTAGAAGAACATCTAAATCCGTCAAATCCGTTTGCAAATATCAAAGAAATGGAAAAAGCGTCTTATAAATTTGTATCAAGATAATTAGCGGTTAAGACGCCAACTTTTAAAGGCGTCTTGCGCTTGAAACATCCAGTAAGCCGTTTGTGCCACGATCGGCCCGAACGGCTTTGCTGCATATTGAAGGCCATAAGGTTCAAACAGTTTATAACGCTCATCACCGTTCGCAATCGCGTCCGAGACAACTTCGCCCCCCGCCACAGTTGCGGTCATGCCGGAACCGCCAAATCCCTGCGCATACCAAAAGCCAGGCTCCAGTTCGCCGATTTGCGGCATTTTATGAACGGGGTATCCCATATAACCCCCCCATGCCACATCGGCCTTAATGCCACGCAGTTGCGGGTAAACATGCAAAAGATCATTCATCATGATATTTTTAAGTTTATCCCCAGTAGGATTAAACATGGACACCCGCCCGCCCCAAAAAAGACGACTATCCGGCAAAGTGCGATAGTAATTGGATGAAAACCGATTATCACTCACGCCGTAAGGCCCTTCAACTGCTGACTTTAACCGCTCCCCAAGTGGTTCCGTCAGAAGCACATAAGTCGCCACGGGCAAAGTCGCCGCAGACAACTTAAAATCTAAATTTCCGATATAGGCACTGCAACACATAACGATTTGATCCGCAATAACAGTGCCCTTCTCCGTTATGACTTTCCAACCATTTCCGTGCTTTATAACCGACGTTACCGGAGATTTTTCATATACCCGTGCCCCGCCATTTTCCGCTTGTTGGGCGCTGTGACAGGTATAGTTGAGAGAATGAACCTGAATAGCGCAAGGCTTCATATAACCATCATAATATCTTTTTGAATGATAAAGGTCGCGAATTTCTTCTTTGGACCAGAACTTATAATCTACCGCCATGACGTCATTCATAAATTCTATGCTCTTCTCCATAGCTGCCCGTTCATCAAACCAGGAAACTTCCAATAGTCCGTCAGTTTCCCCACGAAGCTCCCGCCGATCACCTATGCGCGTTTTGATCAGCGACAACGCATCATTTGTCAGCATACAAAGTTCGCGGGCATGATCTTTGCCCACTTTCTTGGCAATTTTAGCTGTCCCCAAAGAATAACCGGAACTACAGAAACTCCCGTTTCGACCAGAAGCCCCCCATGCAATACGGTTCGCTTCAATAAGGACGGGATTAATGCCCTTATCCACCAAACCCTGCGCCGTGGCAACGCCCGCCATCCCACCGCCAATTACGCAAACGGAGGTGGTGATATCGTCGGTCAGTTCAGGGAACTCTTTTTCCACATTCAGGGTGCGTGAATAATAACTATCAATATATTCGCCCTTTTCGCCTGTTCTCTTGTATGGATTGGACATAATTGCCTTTAAACTCCCAAAAACTACTATCAATTCACGATAAATATATTATATTTCAGAGTATGTAAAAATAATAATGAGGGAGAAGGAAATGAATTTTTCTAAAATAATTAAACCATTAAGCGTCATTATAGCATGTCTGATGATGGTGGCGTGCGGTGATCAATCCGCCGATACAAATAATGCCGACAATAGTGCCGCCAATATGGCTGATATTGTCTTTAAAGGGGGCGATGTTTATACGGTTGAAGACGCACAGCCCTGGGCAAAAGGGGTTGCCGTGAAAGGTAATGAAATCATCGCCATATTTGCCGATGATGCTGAAGCTGATGCCTTTATTGGTGCCAATACAAAGGTTGTGGAACTTAATGGCCGCATGTTGATGCCCGGTTTTATTGATGGTCATTCCCACTTAAACGGTGCTGGGGCACAAATTAATGATGCCAACTTGCTTAAGGTTGCTGATGATGCAGCGCTACGCACTGAAATTACCCGTATTCTGCCGAATATTCCTGATGGTGAGTGGATCACTCGCGGTCTTTGGGGCGCTTATGAAGCATGGGGCGCCGGTGATGCATCCGTATCCTCTGATGCTGGGGCCAATTTTTCGGACCGGTGGAGACCAAACCGTAGTACGATTGACGACTTAACACCAAATACACCCGTATTTGTTAGTAGTTTTGAAAGACCCGCTGAACTACACCTCGCCAACACGGCCGCCCTAAAAGCGGCCGGTCTTGAGGCTGACGTCTTAGAAGGCATGGCAACCAATGAAGACGGCACTCCTACAGGCTTGATCGAAAAAGGGTCGCCAGCAATTGATCGAATTCGTGCTGTTGTAACAGAAAAATCACACGATAGAATTTTGAATGAAATCAGAGCTACTCTTAAAAGGATGAGAGAAAATGGCATCGTTGACGTTCACGATATTACTCACGGGGAATATGCCAATCATTATACCGAACTTCAGGATAATGGTGAACTGACAACCCGTATTTGGATGCGTGCCGATTTAAGTCGTGCCAAAGAATTTAATGATAAAGGCATAAAAATGGGTAGCCATCCAAAAACAGGCGAAACCGACCATTACCTGCGCTGGGGAGCTTATAAAGGGTATATCGACGGCATCATGGGCAATCATAGTGCGCTCTTTTTTGAGCCTTATAATGACCGTCCTAATTATTCCGGTCGTTACCGTCCACACACAAGTGATGATGCGGCAAATGAAGTCGAAAATATGGGCAAAATGTATGCCTTCCTTCTGGAAGCAAATAAAGGCGGCTTTAAAGCCAATGTCCATGCCATCGGTACAAAAGGCGTTTCTTTAATGCTTGATACATATGAGCAGCTTCAAAAAGATGTCGGCGGATCGCTCGAAGGCTTCCGTGTTATTCATAACCAAGTCGTGCGTCCGTCTGATTTTCCACGCTTTAAACAGCTTGGTGTGATTGCAGAAATAAACCCTTATCACTTATCAGACGATATGCGCTGGATGGAAGAACGGATCGGTGCGGAACGCTCAAAAGGAGCATATGCTTTCAATTCACTTCTTTCAAACGGTTCAACGCTTGTGTTTGGTTCCGATTGGCCGGGTACAAATGCGGCTGAATATTATAATCATCCGAAATATCTTCTTAATGCCGCCGTTAACCGGACAACTTTACAAGGAACGCCAGAAGGCGGCTGGAACCCACAAGAAAAAATCAGCCTCGCGGAGAGCATCAAGGCTTATACCATTAACGGTGCAAATGCGACTTTCGAAGGCGATGTCCGTGGGTCGATTAAAGTAGGAAAATATGCAGATTTAGTGATCATTGACCGCAATCTGTTTAATATCCCCCCTGCTGATCTGATCAATATGGAAATTGATATGACCATGGTTGCTGGCAAGATCGTATTTGAAAAATAACTTTTATCTAATAGCACTATGAAGCGGGGAGATTAATTTCTGCCCGCTTTTTTATTGCGCCTTAAAGGTTTTTTCTTCTACTATCTTATAATGTTTTTATATGGAGCCTTATATTGATAAATTTACTCAACGCTATCTTCATTATTATGGGCCTATGTTTTCTGCCGTTTTCAGTCGTTTTTGCGGCAGCGGATACCTTGTTGATCAACGGCAAAATCATTACTGTCAATAAGGGTTTTGACGTCGTGACGTCAGTGGCCATTAAAGACGGTAAATTCATTGCCGTTGGCGCCACCGCACAAATTTTGCCTCTGAGCGACGAAAAAACAACGGTGATTGATTTAAAAGGAAAAACCGTGGTTCCGGGCTTTATTGATGGTCATGCCCATATGGACCGTGAAGGATTAAAATATATCCCCACTTCATTAGACGGCGCCCATTCCATAAAAGATATTCTTAGCATCATTGAACAGGAAGTAAAAACCAAGAAGCCCGGTGAATGGATTGTCACCATGCCGATGGGCGATTATCCTTATTATGGCATTCGGGCTGATTTTTTAAAAGAAGGTCGCTTTCCCACCCGGCACGACTTGGATAAAGTTGCGCCGAATAATCCGGTATATATCAAAAGCCCTTGGTATTATTGGACCGGAGTTGCGCCAATTATATCCATCGCCAACAGCGCCGCCTTAAAACTTGCGGGCATTAACAAAGATACAAAAGTGCCTCACCCCGGCATGACCATTCAACGAGATGAAAATGGGGAAGCCACCGGTATATTTGAAGAAAATGGTCCGATAGGATCGGTTGAACATAGTTTAATGAAA
>JABIPV010000004.1 GCA_018699075.1 Kordiimonadaceae bacterium
GAAATGGAAAAAGAAAAACAAGGCGCATTCTCAGAATTCATCTGGAGCTTTACAGACGGCAAAATTATTAAAAATAACTGGCGGTCTATGGCAGAACTTCCCACTACAAGCCCAGAAGGTGACGCCATGAGCAAAGCACTTAAAAAAATGGGTTTTGGCTTTTGCGGGCCGACAATTTGTTATGCTTTTATGGAAGCCGTTGGCATAGTTGATGATCATATCACCACCTGCCACCTTTATCACAAGAATTAGGCGAAAGCGCCACCGCGTGGAATAGCCGTTTCTTTATGAATGGCCGTACTTAAAATCAAACCAAATCCTACCAACAACGTCAGCATCGCCGATCCGCCATATGAAACCAGCGGAAGCGGTACTCCCACCACGGGGAGAAGTCCCATCACCATTGCGATGTTAATAAACAAATAGAGGAAGAAAGTTACCACCATTCCCAATATCAGCAACCTTCCAAATTGGCTCTTAACGCTTAAACTAACGATCATGCCATAACCAAGAATAATAAAATAAAGCCCGAGCAGTGAAAGACCGCCAACAAGCCCAAGTTCTTCCGCAATAACTGTAAAGATAAAGTCGGTATGCTTTTCCGGTAAGAAATTAAGCTGGCTTTGCGTTCCTTGGATAAAGCCTTTTCCGTAAATACCGCCAGAGCCAAGAGCAATTTTTGATTGGATAATATGGTACCCAGCGCCAAGTGGATCTTTTTCAGGATCAAGAAAAGTTAAAACACGTTGCTTCTGGTAAGGTTTTAAAAATTGCCATGCGCCAAAAGCCGCCGGTATAAGTGCTATGAAACTGAGTACGAATAGCCACATTCTAACGCCCGCGGCAAAAATCAACGCAATCCCGCCCGCCACAATTAATATGGTCGTACCTAGATCCGGTTGACGCAATACAAGTACAACAGGCAAAATGATTAATATTATCGGTTTAATTAGGCTTTTTAATTGCACTGTTTCCTCATCAGACAGGCAATGAAAATAGCGCGCCAACGCCATCACAAGGGCGATTTTCATAAATTCAGATGGTTGTAAATTAATAAAACCGAGATCAAGCCACCTTTGCGATCCTTTCCCCATTTCACCCATCACGTCTACAACCCCCAACATACCTAGTGCGGCAAAATATAAAGGATAGGCTAAGAACATCCATATACGGATGTCAATAACGGCAATAGTTACCATTAAACCAAGTCCCAATAGAAAACGAATAAATTGGTTTTTAGCCCAAGGATCAAAGCTACCCCCAGCTACAGAATAAAGCATGGCAAAACCAAACCCGGCGATAAGAACGATCACCAGAACGATAAACCAGTTTAAATCCTTCAGTTTTTGACGAATATCTTTGTTATTTCTACTGCCTATACGGGCGGAAGTTTGCATCAGACGCTCTGCCCTATATTCTCGTTACTTTTGTCGCGTTCTAAAACGAACTCGAGTACATCACGGGCAATTGGAGAGGCGACTGAACCTCCACCACCCCCATGTTCGACAAGTACGGAAACTGCATATTTTGGGTTTTCCACAGGTCCATATCCCACAAACAAGGCATGATCCCGTCCTATCCAATCTTTTTCTTCATTTTTAATAACGCCACCTTCACTATTACGTTCCGCCGTACTAATTCGAGTTACTTGTGTTGTCCCTGATTTACCGCCAAATTGGTAATCATCTTTTCGAAGTCGGTATCTGAACGCCGTTCCACGAGGATGATTGTAGACATCTATCATTCCTTGCAAAACGATATCCAAATTTTCTTGCGAGATACCTAAACCTTCTACTTCTTCGATATCGATATCGTTATCGTTATCATCATCAATAAATATTTTAGGCACGACGGCTTTACCGCCGTTTGCGAGGCGCGCGGTCATTACCGCAAGCTGTAATGGTGTGGTCGATACAAATCCTTGGCCGATACCAACGTTAACGGTATCTCCACCATACCAGTGCTCGCCAGTCCGACCAAATTTCCAATCATCATTTGGATTAATCCCCCTAGCTTCACTCATGATGCCAATGTTAAACCGTTCTCCAAGTCCAAATCTCGCCGACATTTCATGAATTTTTTCGATACCAACTTTTCGTGCCAGATCATAAAAATATACATCGCATGATTGGGCGAGCGCTTGAATTACATTTAATTTTCCGTGCCCACCTTTACTCCAACAATGCCATATATTCTTGCCTATCCTGAACTGAGAGTTACAAATTTTTGTATCTTCGACTGTAATAACGCCGGCCTCTAATCCCGCGAGGGCAACGATCATTTTAAAAGTTGAGCCTGGTGAATATTGGCCACTTACGGCTTTATTTATCAAGGGCTTACGAATATCACCACGGAGCTTGTCCCATTTAACTTGGCTAATGCCATTATTAAAATCATTGGGATCAAAAGACGGTGTTGATGTTACAGCGAGTAATTCACCAGTATGAATATCCATTACAGTGACGGCAGCACTCTCATGTTGGGTTCTTGTAGCCGCAAATTTTTGGATTTCAAGATCAATGGTTAAACGTGCAGCTTCCCCAGGAACACTATCCTGCCTTGAAAGCTCACGGATTACTCGTCCTAGCACGTTTACTTCAACTTTACTGTTACCAGCGCTACCGCGTAGTTTTTCATCAAGTACCTTTTCAATACCATTCTTACCAATTTTGAATTCTGGAAGTTCGAGTAACGGTTCTCCTGTAAGTTCTTCTTCACTTACCGATCCCACATATCCAACTAAATGGGCGCCTAGCTCTTTTTCAGGATAAAACCTGCTTGTCCCCACATCCGGCTGAATGCCGGGAAGATCTGGCATGTTCACATTCACGTTTGAAAAAGTTTCCCAGTCCAAATTATTTGCAACACTAATAGGCAAGAAAGATCTCTGTTTTTTTGCCGCTTTCATAATACGTTTATTATTATTTTCAGATATGGGGATATATTGCTTTAATGCTTCTAGCGTTTCTTCTAACTCTTCTGTTTCTTCCGGAATTACATTGACGCGATAATCAGTAGTACTTGTAGCAATGGCCCGCCCGTAACGATCAAGAACATCGCCGCGTGTGGGGGCAAGCAACCTCATACTAATGCGGTTTCTTTCCGCTAGAAGTTCATATTGATTACGACTGGTCACCTGTAGATAATACATCCGACCAACCAAAGCAGAGGACAATAAAAGCATGCCACCGGAAATTAAAGTCGCCCGGCGCGTATAGGATTTAAGTTTATTTTTATCCGATGGCTTCATAGTTTAAAATGCTCTTCTAACCAATCCTAAAATCCCTGTGATAATAGGGTAAAATGCTATTGTTACTAATATTTGCCCAATTATACTCAAATAATCGAGTAATTCTCTATAATATAAAGACGTAATCGCCCAATACACAACTCCATACCCAACCACTAACATTATAAAAATGACCCAATTAAAGATAAAGTCTCTCTCTAAAAACTGTCTTCCTTGCATATAGACAAATTGATGAACACCAATTAACATTAGAGGCATCAATCCAAAAGGACTTCCCAGCAACACATCCTGAATAAGTCCAAGCACAAAAACAGCCGCTACAGGCAACAAATCCGGCTTAAATACACACCAATAATAAACGCCTATCAGGGTCAAATAAGGCATTGTATCACTTAATATGGAAATATTATATGGTAAAACCATTAAGACAATAAGAACAACTAATGTTAAGAATGGCAAAACGGCCTTAAATCCAAGTGATTTTTCCTGTTGTGATGAAATATTCATTGTTGAACTTGCCCTTCTTCCGGCACAGCACTTTCTTGTTCTGCATTATCAGGATTTAGAAGTACGGGAAAAGAAGCTATTTCATATTCAATAACACTTACATAATTCAATCTATTTAAATTTACGGTCGTTTTTACTTTTATTTCACCAAGTTCCGATATTTCACTGACAATACCAACAGGTAAATCTGGTGGAAATATTCCCCCCATTCCGGACGTAAGGATTTGGTCTCCAATATTTGCAATTTCTTCCGTGGGCAAAAATTCAATGGTGGGAAAAAGTGAATTATCACCTGCTAAAATAACATTAACGCCCGTTTCCGCAAATTTAACCGGTATCCTACTGTTGATATCATTTAAAATAAGAACCCGTGATGAATTGGTAGCCACATTGATTGTTCTGCCAATGACGCCTTCTTCATTGACCACGGCATGGCCTTTTCTTACTCCGTCAATTGTACCGCTATTAATCAGCATGCTTTTAAAAAATGGGCTATTACTATCTGAAACAATACGTGATGCCGTAATCGTTGAAACTGTACCATCTTTAATTTTAAGTAGGTTCTTAAGCCTCAAATTATCAATCACCAACTCCGTAGAAGAAGTAAGATCCCTTTTAAGTTGGGCATTTTCTTCACGGAGAAATTCATTATCTGAAAAAGTTGTTGCTATGCGGTTGACCCAGCCGGAAAACCCTGATGTCGCGTCACGAGGAATATCAACGACCTTAATTGCAGGAATAAAAGCATCGAAAATATAGCCGCGGGATTCTTCAATAAACTGATTTTGATTGCGTCCTAATATGAGCAACGCAAGCGAAAGTATAATAAAGAAAATGGCAGAAAAACGCTGACCAAAGCTCTTCATTATATGACCCTCTCTTTATAAAGATATATCCTGTTATTTTTAATATGAATCGCTTAAGACGTGCTTTAAAATTTCACTTTCAAGAGAACGACCCGTTCCCAGTGCTACACATGTAAGCGGCTCTTCAGCGATAATTACAGAAAGGCCTGTTGCTTTTCTAAGTACTTTATCAAAATCACGTAACAGTGCACCACCGCCTGTTAGGACAATGCCTTTATCGACGATATCCGCGGCTAGTTCAGGGGGCGTTTGCTCTAAGGCAAATTTAACACCTTCGATAATTGCACTAACAGGTTCCGCAAGGGCTTCTGAAATTTGCAATTGATCTATGACGATTTCTTTTGGAACACCGTTCATTAAATCACGGCCCTTGATTTTCATAGTTTGGCCCACTCCATCTTCCGGTGCTGCGGCTGTTCCGATATCTTTTTTAATCCGTTCTGAACTTGCTTCACCAATAAGTAAATTATGGTTACGGCGAATATAAGCAATAATCGCTTCGTCCATTTTATCACCACCAACCCGAACAGATGACGAATAAACAATCCCGCCTAATGAAAGGACCGCAACTTCGCTGGTTCCACCACCAATATCAACGATCATTGAACCCGTTGGTTCTGTAACTGGAAGTCCAGCACCAATTGCAGCGGCCATTGGCTCTTCAATAAGAAACACTCGTCTTGCACCCGCTTCTAGAGCACTATCACGAATCGCTTTACGTTCCACTGGCGTAGAGCCAGAAGGCACACAAATAACAATTTGTGGGCTCGCGAGCATACTACGGTTATGAACGCGTCTGATAAAATCCTTAATCATCGCTTCCGCCACTTCGAAATCAGCGATAACACCGTCACGTAGCGGGCGAATAGCTTCAATATCACCTGGTGTACGACCCAGCATCATTTTCGCGGCTTCACCAACGGCAAGAACTTCTTTAACACCGCCCGTGGTTTTAAGTGCTACCACAGAAGGTTCATTAAGAACGATACCCCGTCCCTTTACATAAACAAGCGTATTTGCTGTTCCCAGATCGATTGCCATATCTGATGAAAACATGCCTAGAATTTTTTCAAACATTAAAATTTTGCCTTTGACCGCACTGCATGCGGCAATATGAGTTTAAAGAGTTACGCATACATATAAAGATGTTGTATTAATATAGTCTTATCATTGCAAATTAAATATCTACATTTGATGAATAAAAGCACTATTAATATTCTTTTGGGTTTTATTAAGGGCAATATTAGGGCAATCGATCATAAAATTCACAATTGCCCTAGTTTATTATCGAATTAAGCCGTTAATTCTTCCGGCTTATTTTTTTCTCTTTTGACCAGCAATTTGTTGATCGCACTTAAATATGCTTTACCTGATGCAACCAAAGTATCCGTATGTGCCGCATGTCCGTTGACGGTTTTACCATTATCAGAAAGACGGACTGTTACTTCTGCTTGAGCATCGGTACCTTTGGTAACTGCATGAACTTGATAAAGTTCTAAAACAGGATCACCTTCAACCAAGCTGGATAAGGCAAGAAATGCTGCATCGACAGGTCCATTTCCCTCACTGTGAACGGTTTTAACATCTCCACCAGTGACAATTTCAAAAGTCGCACTATTAGGAACATCTTTATCACAAACAAATTTCCATGA
>JABIPV010000077.1 GCA_018699075.1 Kordiimonadaceae bacterium
AAGACGAATTTCCCGTTGGTAATATCCACTTGCCCGCCGCCGAAATTAACCGCATATAGCCCGTCTTTAACACCGGCTAGGATTTCTTCGGGGTCTTGTTCCCCTGCAAGTGCATATGTATTTGTCATACGGGGCATAGGTTGATGGGCATAGCTTTGACGTCGACCATTGCCGGTTGATGTGCCCCCCATTAGGCGGGCATTCATTCTGTCTTGCATCAGGCCGACTAAAATGCCGTCTTCGATAAGGGTCGTACAGTTTGTTGCTGTGCCTTCATCATCGATGGAAAGGGAGCCGCGACGTTGATCAAGGGTTCCGTCGTCGACAACGGTAACGCCTTTTGCGGCAATGCGTTCGCCCATTAATCCTGCGAACGCGGATGTGCCCTTACGGTTAAAATCACCTTCAAGGCCGTGTCCTATTGCTTCGTGTAAAAGCACACCGGGCCAGCCTGGTCCTAATACCACATCCATTTCACCAGCAGGGGCAGGCACACTATCTAAATTCAGGATGGCTTGACGGATGGCATTGTCGGTTTGGCTTTTCCAGTTTTCAGATGTCAGGAGTTGATCATAAGTATAGCGTCCACCTGATCCTTCATAGCCACTTTCCATTCGGTCACCGTGTTTGGCGACAACACTGACATTTAATCTAACAAGAGGGCGAATGTCGCGTACTCTATGTCCGCCGGGCCGGATAATTTCAACAACTTGCCATTCACCGGAAATCGAACAGCTTACCTGACACACTTTAGGGTCTTTGGATCTGGCTTATTGATCAATTTCTTGAAGGATTCTGATTTTTTCTTTAAAATCCACTCCGCCGAGCGGGTTTTCATCACTGTATAGTTTTTTGTTGGTTGGTTGCGGTGGAATGGCCAAGGTGGCGCCACTTCCTGATTTAATACTTTGAACAGTATCTTGGGCGCGTTTTAAGGCGTCTTCGCTTAGTTCTGATGAATGGGCAAATCCCGTGACTTCGTCAAGCACGCTCCTGAGGCCGAAACCTTTGGAAGTATCATAAGCCGCATTCTTTAATCGCCCGTCGTCAAAAGAGAATGTTTCTGACTGCGCATATTGAAGATACAGCTCCCCATCATCCATACCATGCAAGGCTTCATCAACGATGCGCTGGGTATAGTTAGAGGATAGGCCAGAATCATTTTCAGAATCTGCAAAAAAATACGAAATATCAGAAGAATTATTATTCATGGGGTAAAAAATACTTTTCAGGTTTGAGAATTAAAATAAGTCTGCTTATTAATATCCATTTGATACATGTTTTGCAAGCTTAAGAGAATTGCTAGGTTTTCCTTAAAAAAGGAAGGGTTTTTTATTTTTTTGAAGTAGACAGGTTAATTGACATAGATCAAAATGGCATTCCAGTATGCTTTTTTTTAATTGTTTCCTTGAGCTGTATCAATTTTCTGGTATAACTTTTTTTGAAGGTCGTTTTTGCGCAGGAGGGGATCATCTTTAGTGTCTTAAAGGTGTCTGTTTTTATGTATTTACGTCGATGTTAAATTTATATCCGTATTTTAAGGGGTAAAGAGGAACATGTTGTTCAAAAAAACATATTTAATGTTCGCTACAATGATAGCGACATTTATCAGTACAGTAGCAGCATTTGGTCAAGCAAATGAATATCCAGTTCATCCTGCGTCAGATGGAATTCATAGTGCCGCACCGGGTCAATTAGGCTTTATGGAAGCGGCATCTCCTATCATGGTAGAAACAGTAGCGTTTCATGATATGTTGATGTGGATCATTACGATTATCACAATTTTTGTGACGGCAATTATGATCTATATTTTTATTAAATTTAATGCCAAAGCAAATCCTGTACCGTCCAAAACAACGCATAATACAATGCTGGAAATCGTCTGGACAACAGTGCCGGTTCTGATTTTGGTGGTTATTGCGATCCCGTCATTTAGACTTCTTTATAATCAAGATGTTATTCCCGAAGCCGATGTAACCATCAAAGCGATTGGTAACCAGTGGTATTGGTCTTATGAATATCCTGATCATGAAGAAATTATGTTTGATGCCGTCATGCTTAATGAAGGTGACGAAGGATATGAAGACCATCCAAAGCTTCTAGGTGCTGACGAAGTTGTCGTTGTTCCTGTGAATAAAGTTGTGCGTGTTCAAGTAACCGCAAATGACGTTATTCATGCATGGACAATTCCTGCATTTGGTTCAAAAATTGACGCTGTACCGGGCAAGTTAAATGAAACTTGGTTTACGGCGACTAAAGAAGGCACTTATTACGGTCAATGTTCTGAACTATGTGGTATCCGTCATGGATTTATGCCGATTATTGTAAAGGTTGTGTCGCAATCTGAATATGAAGCATGGATCGAAGAAGCTAAAGTCAAATATGCATCTAATGATGCCCCTCTGTTACAACAATTTGCTTCTTCGCAAATTGTTTCTGAATAAAACTGGAGTTATCTACTATGAGTTACGCTGCACATGCTGATGGACACGACGATCACCATACCCCTACGGGATGGCGCCGTTGGTTGCTTTCAACTAACCACAAAGATATTGGTACACTTTATCTGATATTCGCGATTGTCGCTGGTGTCGTCGGAGGGATATTCTCCGGTTTAATGCGTGCGGAATTAATGTATCCAGGAATGAATTTTCTACCGATGTTTACGGGCGGTGATACAGACGCAGCTTATCACTTTTTTAATGTACTGATTACAGCTCACGGATTGATCATGGTGTTTTTCATGGTTATGCCGGCGCTTATCGGTGGTTTTGGTAACTGGTTTGTACCGATCATGATTGGTGCGCCAGATATGGCGTTCCCGCGTATGAATAATATTTCATTCTGGTTGTTGCCTGTTGCACTTGGTCTACTTGTTCTTTCAACTTTCTTTGAAGGTCCTCCTGGTCAAAGTGGTGTTGGTGGTGGTTGGACAGTTTATGCTCCGCTATCTACTTCAGCACAGCCTGGACCTGCTATGGACCTTGCCATCTTCTCGCTACATGCGGCGGGTGCGTCTTCGATCCTTGGTGCGATTAACTTTATTTGTACGATCTTTAACATGCGCGCTCCTGGCATGACACTCCATAAGATGCCATTATTTGTATGGTCTGTTCTTGTGACTGTGTTCTTACTTCTTTTAGCACTTCCTGTTCTCGCCGGTGCGATTACAATGTTGCTGACGGACAGAAACTTCGGAACAGCATTCTTTGATCCATCAGCCGGTGGTGACCCAATTCTTTATCAACATCTATTCTGGTTCTTTGGCCATCCTGAAGTGTATAT
>JABIPV010000003.1 GCA_018699075.1 Kordiimonadaceae bacterium
CAATGGAAGCGGATTGCAGAAATTATGAATGATTTCGATCCTCAGAAAATTGCCCTTAATTATTCTGACGACTGGGCCCATGCAGATGGTCTTACATATTCTGAGCACCGCGACTTTGTTAGTAACCTTCCTGACCGCCTGCGGACACGGATCGTTTCAGCTGAACAGCTTGCCGTTGGTTGGTTAGAAACACGTACAGATAAAGAAATGGAAGTTTATGAAGATGTGATGGAAATTGCTCACGGCATCATCGCAGAAGGTTTCACAGGTAAAGTGGTTACGCCCGGTGTCACAACCCGTGATGATCTTGTTTGGTGGTTTCGCCAACGTATCAATGACCTTGGACTTCAAACATGGTTCCATACCAGCATTGCCGCCGAACGTTCCGACGCATCAATAGCCAATATAGAAACAAATAATCTTGACCCCGATGTGCTTTATAAAGGTGACCACGTTCATATTGATTTTGGTATTTCTTATTTGGATCTTCAAACCGATACACAGCAAAATGCCTATATATTACGTGACGGTGAAACGGACGCACCGGATGATCTTAAATATGCCCTTAAACGCGGTAATGATCTTCAGGATATGCTGACAAAAAATTTCCAAGTTGGCCGTACAGGTAATGAAATTCTTGCCCTTACCCGCGCCCAAGCCATCGCCAATGACATTGGCCCGATTATTTACACTCACCCCATTGGTCTTCATGGTCATGCGGCAGGAACAACAATTGGTATGTGGGATAAACAAGAAGGCGTACCGGGCAGTGGTGATTATCCAATGCACGCAAATACGGCTTATTCCATTGAGCTTACTGCTTTGGTTGATATTCCAAATTGGAGCGCGAAGCCCATGAGAATGCTTCTTGAGCAAGACGGTATTTATAACGGCACAACATTTCGATATATCGCCGGGCGCCAGACAGAATACCACATCATTGACCCCGCAGACGCCGTTCAGCCAATAGAATAGGAAAATCTCATGTTCAGGATATTAATCACTTTATTTTTAGCTAATGTAATTTTACTGCCTGCCGTTCAAGCTGATGATTTAAGAAACATCGTCATGAGCCAGCGTGATCAAAATGACCTTAGAAACAGCATCACCGAAGAAAGATTGGATACGCTCATTCCCGGTATTATGCGCAAAGAAGGTATTGATGCATGGGTACTGATCGGGCGTGAGTATAATGATGATCCCGTAATGATGACCATGGTTGAAGCACACCGTTTTACGGTATCAAGGCGTACAGTGTTTATTTTCCTTGATCACGGCGAAGGCAGTGAAAAAGGGGTTGAGCGATTGACAATTTCCCGCTGGGGTGTTGGCACGTTTAAACCAAGCTGGGTCCCAGAAGAAGAGCCGGACCAATGGAAACGAATTTCAGACATTTTAAAGGGTTTCAATCCCAAGAAAATTGGTCTTAATTATTCAAATAACTTTGCCCTCGTCGATGGATTAAGTGCTACACAACGGGACGCCTTCATGGCCGCCCTGCCCGACGATTTAAAATCAAGAACAGTTTCAGCAGAAAAAATGGGTATTGCTTGGATTGAAACACGCATTCCCCGTGAAATGGAAGTATATAAAGATGCCGCAACACTGGCACACGGTATCATTAAAGAAGCCTTTAGCGCAGAAGTGATTAAACCTGGCATTACCACAAGACAGGACGTCGTTTGGTGGCTAAGACAGCGTATACATGATCTTACATTACATACATGGTTCCACGGTGAAATTGATATTGAAAGATCAGACCGTTCAAAACGTGAAATTTCTGAAAAAGGACTTGATCCTGACGTGATTTATAAAGGCGACCATGTTCATACAGATTTCGGTATAACCTATATGGGACTTCAAACTGATACCCAGCATAATGCCTATGTTTTACGTGATGATGAAACTGAACTTCCTGCCTCCCTAAAGGAAGCTTTACGTCAAGGCAATCAAATGCAGGATATTTTAACTGATAATTTTAAAGTCGGCCGTACGGGTAATGAAATTCTAAAAAGAACCCGTGAACAAAGCATTTCCGCAGGCCTTGACCCGATTATCTACACTCACCCTATGGGGCTTTACGGACATTCAGCAGGACCAACTATTGGCATGTGGGACCAACAGAACGGCGTACCCGTCAATGGTGATGTTCCAATGGCCGCCCACACGGTATATGCCATTGAGCTAACCGCATTGGTTGACATTCCAGAGTGGAGCAAAGAAAAAATGGTCATGAAATTAGAAGAAGGCGGTTATTTCGACGGCAACAAAGTCAGCTATATTCAGCCACGTCAAACTGAATATATTATTATTGACCCAAAGTAAGCCAATGAATTACTTAAAATTTGCCCTTCTTTGTATGGTCCTTGTTGGCGTTAATACGAGCCACGCCAAGAACATATCAGAAAGACAAATTGACCGAATTGTTGAAAATGCAATGAAGGTATTCTCCGTGCCGGGCATGGGCATCGGCGTGATTATTGACGGTAAAGTGAGGCATGCTAAAGGATACGGCGTTCGTTCACTTTCTAGAAATGATAAAGTTGATACTAAAACTTATTTCGGTATCGCCTCCAACAGTAAAGGGTTTACCGCAACTGCCCTTGGCCTGCTCGTGGAAGATGGCATCATCAAATGGGATGATAAAGTAAAGGATCATTTACCAGATTTTCAACTATCTGACCCATGGATTACAGATCATTTTACCATTGCGGATCTGTTGTCTCATCATTCTGGTCTACCACTTGGATCTGGGGATTTGATGTGGTGGCCGGATAGTAATTATCAGCCGGACGAAATCATAAAGAAAATGCGTTTCCTAAAACCTGACCGGGAATTTAGAACCACATATGCCTATAACAATCTGCCCTTCATTGTCGCTGGAGCTATAATTCCCGCCGTAACAGGAAAATCATATCATCAGTTCCTTCAAGACCGCATCTTTGATCATTTAAACATGACCCATTGCACCGCCAATACACCGATGATGGCGGCAAATGATAATATTGCCGAACCCCATGCGGTCCTTGACGGCAAACTAAAGCAGGTCAAAAGGTACCTTACAATTGAACAAGTGCCGGGTTCTATTGCGGCGGCGGGCATTCAATGCAGTGTTGATGATCTTCTTAAATGGGAAATGATGCATTTGAACCACGGTAAAGGATTGATGAGCAAAGCCGCACATGATCAACTCTGGCAAGTGAACACCGCTATGAATGTTACTGACAACCATATTCAAAACGGCATTACATATAGAGGATATGGTCTCGGCTTTACCTTAAATGATTATCATGGACAACAGATAATTTCTCATGGTGGGGCACTTATTGGAATGTATTCGCATCTTACCATGGTTCCAGAACTAGGTTTCGCCATCGCCATAATTTCAAACCAGCAATCCAGTTCAGCCAACAATCATATAAAAAATCAAATACTTGATCAAATTATGAATGTATCTGGTCGCGCGACTGCAAAACAAATTTATAAAGCTGGTGAAAAGCGACAAAAACAAGAAGTGAGTAGACTAAAAAAATTAAAAAGTAGTATTTTCACCATAATTTCACCCGACAATTATATAGGCATTTATACTGATCCATTTTGGGATGATGTAACGATCTCTAAAAACACAAACGGGCTATATTTTACCTCATCTCGCTCGCCTAGCTTAAAAGGTTCATTAGAACATTATAAAAATAATACCTATATTGTTCGCTGGGATGACCGAACCCATGAAGCAGATGCCTATGTGATGTTTGAAAATGACGCCACAGGAAAAGTAAAAAGCTTCACAATGAAAGCCATATCAATCCGCACTGATTTTAGTTATGATTTTCATCATCTGAATATGATAAAACAATAAGGATCAAAAGTGCACAGCACCACTAAAAGATATATGTATTTAGGGCTAGGTTGGTTATTTTTTACCCTTGGCTTTATCGGTGTCTTTTTGCCAGTTCTTCCCACAACACCTTTTATGATCCTTGCCTTATGGGGTTTTTCTAAAGGATCGGAACGATTACATAATTGGCTTTATACCCACCCAAAATACGGACAAGCGCTGCAAGATTGGGATAAATACAGGGTCATACCCTTAAAAGCAAAAATCACCGCCATCACCATGATGTCCATAAGTGCCTTTATCATAATTTTCTATATAGACGTACCTAAATACGGCCTCTATTGCGCCCTGGCATTAATGGCATACGGTGCTTTTTACGTACTTACAAAACCAAGTAAAAAAGCAAACTAAATTACTTGACCAGCTCCATATAATAATCCGACCTATCATATATCGAGCTATTTGGTGCCGCCATTTGTTTAAAGCCTGTTTTCTTATATAAATTTATTGCTGGTTTAAGGCTACTATTGGTATCAAGGTATAGTTTTTTGCCACCACGCGCATGAAATCTTTCGATAACTTTTTCTACCAGTAGCCTGCCAATACCGTGACCTTGCGCTTCAGGAACTACACCCATTTTACTTAGCTCATACAGTGTGTCACCCTCTTTTTTAAGGGCAATGGCACCGACGGCTTTACCGTCTACAAGGCCAAAATAAATCTCACCACCTTTGGCGAGCACATATTCTTCCGGATTGGTCAGGCCGATGATGTCAACTTCTTCCATAACGAAAAGTGTTTCGATCCATTGTTGATTGATGCGTCGCCAATCATCACGGTATTTGATATGGTAGGGAATAATCTCTACTTTGCTAATTTTCTTTTTGTCACGTTCCACATTATAGCGCGCCGTAAATGATTTATTTTTAAACGCTTCCTCATAATCCGCAAACGCATCCAGAATATTGGTGTCACATTCGCTTAATACATCATCCATAGCATACTTTGCTGTTTCCCAAATGGGGATTAACTTTTTAAGTAATTGATTGCCTTGTATACTAAAAGCTACAATTTTACTTCGGGCGTCATCACCAATTTTTAAGGAAAGCATTTTCTTAGCGACCAGCTTCTTAACGGTTTGGCTAACCGCTGAATGAGAAAGTCCAGATAGTTGTTGGATATTAGCAATGCTTTGCGGGCCTTTGTGGTAAAGACAATAAAAGATTGGAAATTCGCGAATGGAAATATCAACCCCTTCGGATTGGTAAATGCCATCCATTTCAAGAGATAAATATTCAAATATTCTACGGCAACGCGTGCCAATTCCAATTTCAAGAAAAAGTTCTTCAGACATGATCAATCCATATTATATTAATAATTATATAATTAGTTATATAATATGGATTTTATTTATTCAAGTATCTATTCAGTAACGGTCGACTGATCACCTGTACTGAAACACCCTACAGCCACACAAAGACCAACAACAGCGCCAATGGCAAGAATAGCATATAAACCATTAGTTTGTTTTCGTTCAGATTTTGGCGCACGATTTCTAGTTTGCACAACAACCTGTCCGGCAAGATTTAAAGAACTAAATCCATCTTTATTAAATCTACCGTCTAGTAGATTCACTTCTCTGACCGCACCAAAATTAAAGGGGTTAGGACGGCTGAATTCTTGTCCATAAGTCATATTGAAACTAACATAACTCTCTTTTTTATTTTGACTACGTG
>JABIPV010000002.1 GCA_018699075.1 Kordiimonadaceae bacterium
GCTTGAGGTTAAAAAATTTGGGTTCCAGCCAACTGAGCGTGTAAAATTCAATAACCGACGACTTTTACCAATTCCCACCGTGAGAAGGTTTGTGTAGGTTGGATTAACATTATAGTTTTCCCGACCTACATATTCAGTCGGCATCACAGCCTTAAAAATTAAGGACTTATCCCATTTGCGTGGATCGCCTATTGCCGATAAGCGGCTATATGTATCGGGATGGCTGCCATGGCGAGCAAATACTGCCGCCGTACGGCCATCTGGCCGCGACCAAAGGGCAGCCACCGCGTGATCATCGCTCTCAAATTGATCATATAATTCGTAGTGTCCCTCCTCACCACTGATAAGCTTACGCCAGTATAAATCAAGGTCGCCATGTTCTGATGGATTTTCATTATCAATAGAAATACCCGTGAACATCGAAATTGGATCGTCCGGATTTGATATGTCGACAATAGCACGCTCATCCTGAAACCAGCACCATCCGGCTGTTGGTGTCGTCGGTCCGCCAGAAAACTGAATAAGATCACCTTTGACAAAATTAATATCCTGAACAGTTTCGCTTGCTTTACCTGCGTTTGAAGCCAAAAGAGCTAGCCAAAATACCAAAAAAGCGTTTATTTTCATAATCAATTTTCCAATTTTAAATTTCTTCCCTAACCACCAAGTTATGCGATTATTTCCCCCTATACAAATGCTTTAAATTAAGGCACTTTAATGCCTAATTATAAAACCATAAGGGAAAGACACCATGTTGATATTTAAATCCGCTAAAACAGCGACGATACTCATTTTGGCTTTTATGCTTACACAATTTACATTTCTACATGTTAGTCAAGCCACAGAAACCATTAACCCATCACTTTTCGCCGCTAAAGAATACCGGCTCATCGGCCCGTGGCGCGGGGGTCGAGCGGTGACCGTTTCCGGTGTTGTAGGTGACCCACTTACTTATTATATGGGCACGGCTGGCGGCGGTGTCTGGAAAACCACTAACGCGGGCACATCATGGTTTAATGTTTCTGATGGTTTTTTCAATGTGGGCACCATCGGTGCAGTTGCCGTATCTGAATCGGACCCCAATGTGGTGTATGCAGGTACTGGTGAAGGACCAATTCGCGGCGTTACGACCGCAAGCGGTGATGGCATGTATAAATCAACCGATGCCGGCAAAACATGGACACATATTGGCCTGCCAAAAGCAGGGCAAATCCCAAAAGTCCGAATTCACCCGACCAATCATGACATCGCCTATGTAGCGGCTCAAGGTAACATCTGGGGTCCGAACGAAGAACGCGGTATTTACCGAACTGAAGACGGCGGTGAAACATGGGAACATGTACTAAAAATTGACCCACAAGTTGGTGGTGGGGACCTTGTGATGGACCCAACCAATCCGCGCGTTCTATATGCTGCAATGTGGGAAAATGGACGCACACCATGGTATATCCTTTCCGGTGGTGAAAAAGGTGGCATTTGGAAAACTTCTGACGGCGGCGATACTTGGGAGAAACTTGAAGGTGGCCTTCCATCAAATATCGGTAAAGTCGGCATAGATGTATCTGCCTCTAATCCTGGCCGTGTCTATGCTGTAGTAGAAGGCGATATGTATTCCGAAGATGGCGGTATTTACCGAACTGAAAATGGTGGTAAAGATTGGACCAACATCAATTCGAACCGTATTACCCACACACGAGCATGGTATTATAACCACCTAAAAGCCGATCCAAATGATGACAATACGGTTTATGTGATGAACGTTCCCTTCATGAAATCTATTGATGGTGGCAATTCATATGAATTACTTGATGTCGGACACGGTGACACTCATGACCTTTGGATCAACCCTGATAATAGTCTTAATATGGCGCTGGCGGATGATGGTGGTGCGGAAATTACTTTTGACGGTGGTAAAACCTGGTCTAGCATTATGAACCAACCAACTGCTCAGTTTTACCGCGTGATTACGGATAATATGAGCCCTTATCGCATTTATGGTGGTCAACAGGACAATTCAACAGTAGCTATAACATCCGAATCTTTCACAGGTGGCATAGGCGTTGATGATTATTATTCCGTAGGTGGCGGCGAAAGCGCACACATTGCCTTTGATGAAAACAACCCAAAACTGGTTTATGCGACCACAATCAACGGTACACTGACCGAAATGGATACGGAAAACAGACGAACTCGCCCTATCAAACCATATCCACAATATGTATTCGGAATGAACGCCGAAGACCTTAAATACCGTGCTAACTGGAACGCACCAGTGGCATCATCTCCGCATGATCCAAGCATTATTTATTATGGATCCCAGTACGTCCTTAGAAGCGCTGACCGCGGGGTAACTTGGGAAGAAATTAGCCCAGACTTAACGCGTAATGAAAAAGAAAAGCAGCGCCTTAATGGTGGCCCACTGACAGTAGAAAACGTTGGCGCAGAATTTTATGGCAACGTTTATTACATTGTTGAAAGTCCTCATGAAAAAGGCGTCATATGGTCCGGTAGTGATGACGGTCTTGTCTATATCACACGTGATAATGGCGGTTCGTGGGAAAATGTAACCCCAAGGGGCGCACCAGAAGGAATGATCAACGCGATTGAAGTCAGCCCACACGATCCCGCAACTGCATATATTGTTGTTTCAGCATATAAAATGAATGATACAAAACCATATATATATAAGACAAAAAATTATGGTGATAGTTGGAAACGTATAGATAGTGATTTGCCAGAAGACAGTTTTGCCCGTGTCGTTCGTGAAGATAAAAGCAAACAAGGGTTATTATACGCCGGAACAGAAACAGAGTTATTCATTTCCTTCGATGATGGCGATAATTGGCAATCCTTACATTTAAATCTTCCCCCTGTTCCAATCACCGACCTTACCATCAGGCAAGGTGATTTGGTTGTGGCAACACAAGGACGCGGTTTTTATGTAATGGATAATATCTCAATCTTCAGCCAAATTGCCGATGATCAAGCAGAAAAAGAACTTCATGTACTCAACCCAAGCCCGACCATGATGGTCACTGGTCGTCGTGATGGCAGCAATATCGAAGGAAAAAACCCCCCAAATGGCGTCATCTTATCTTATCATATTAAAGATGATCAGGAAGGTCCTCTTTCAATAGATATTCTTGATAGTCTTGGTACTCTCGTACGTCATTATTCAAGTGAAGAAAGCGCACGTGACCGCTGTGTAATAGGTAACATGTCACCACGTCAAAAACGTAAATTGACTTATCCTGCAAAAAAACAGGGAATGAACCTTTGGACATGGGACATGCGCCGGGAAGGTCTGATCTGTATTGACGACGTCTTTATGTTTTCTGGCTGGAACGGGGCAAAAGTGATGCCTGGTGATTATCAAGCACGTATTTCTATTGGTAATGTGCAAGAAACAGTCCCTTTCTCGCTTCTTCCTGATCCACGCGATAGTGCAGTAAAATCAGAATATGATGTTGTTGAAAGTAAAATTGTTGAAAGTACTCAATTATTTAACGAAATCATCACTTCACTGGATAACACCCGTACAGCGCGCCGTCAGATTAAAGGATTGATGGCTGATAATTTGAATAATGCCGATCTTCAAATGAACGCAACACAGGCGGTTGAACAAATTGGTGAATGGGAAAAGAAAATCACCCAAGTTTATTTCCAAGTTCTTGAAGATGAAGATGCATGGCCAAGTATGCTAGAAGTTCAAGTAAAGCACGTTGTCGATGTAATTGACCGCGCAGGCGCTCCAATAGCAAACGGTGCGCTTCAGCGTTTAGAAGATTTAAAAAGTGAATGGGCCGGACTAAAGTCAGACCTTGAAACAATTAAGACAAACCATATAGAGCCAATTAATCAATGGGCCGAAAACAATAACGTTAGACATGTTGTCTCACCTTAAACTAAAAACGATGATTACAACTAAATAGCCTTTTTATGCAGAAGCGGCCGATCTTAAAGTCGGCCGCTTAATGCTACCTTTACCAGATTAAAATAAAATAATTTTCAAACTTAAATCGAAAATAATTCTTTTTCTTGATAATTAAAGGCGCAAGGGCAGATGAATATTACTGCACCTAATGACCGGTAATATTATTTTATATGGTAATATAAGAAAATATATCGCCTTTATTCAACACATGGCTAGAAAATCTATTTTGAAGGAGTTTTCGCAATGATAGCGATTGGTCCGTTAACGTTAATTTGATTATTTAACTAAAAAATTAACCATGAATAAAAACCGCGCTCATTTTTAAAATGCTTTTTTGAAAACACCAGATAAATAAATAATAAAAAAACTTATTATTTAAGCTATTGAATAATAAGTTTTATATCATTATGTGTCATTTTTACAACTGGTTAACAGTAAGTTAATTTTAGTGTGACTTTTATACAACTATTCACTTTTGTTAACCAAAGAGTCACATAAATGCAACTATAACGATTCATTGTTAATATTTTCCACATAACATTTCTCTTTTCTTTCCATACCCTTTTCGCTTCGACATTTTGAAATTTACGGCGGATAAACCACGCCTAACGAAGCCTGCCGACGTAAACGTTGCCACTTTCGCATCTTGATTAGAAAGTCTCGCCATCTGTTTGAATATATCATCGCTCCACATGTCAGGATTTTTAGCAGGCGCAAAGCCATCCAAGTACCATGCATCCGCTTTAACATGACTTTGTCTTAAACATTCTCCACTATCACCGATTAATAAGTGAAACCTTATACGCCCGTTACATAAAGAGACATCTTTTGCTGGATATTGAGTTAAAAATTCATCCTTTAAGTATTTCAATTCGGGCCAATGAACAGCCTTATTCATTTCTACTTTAGAGAGAGGATGCATTTCAGTAGCGAAATACATTAAAGTCTGATTTTCACTGCTATTTTGCAGCCATAATTTCATAGTGAGCAAAAAATTAAGCCCGGTACCAAAGCCCAACTCATAAATTGTGAATTGATCTTTCCCATCCCACACTTCCGGCGCACCAATACCATTCAGGAACACTTCTTGGCTTTCTTCTAATCCATTTTCAGGGGAAAAATAGATATCATCATATATTTGAGAGCGCGGCGAACCATCATCTTGCCAGAATATTTTATCCCTACTCATCAAAGTTCTGAAAAAGCTGAATGATACTTAATTTTCCCTGACACTTTTGAAAATGCCCCTTCCACAAGTTCTAATGCCATAAAATTTTCCTCTGGAACGTCATATTCACATGAAATTCCATATTCTATTGAAGCTTTAAAACCAAAGCGCGGATAATAATCAGCATGACCGAGCAACACCACGCCCTGATATCCCATTTTTTTGCATTCTTCCAAGCCTTTTTTAATCAAATTAGTCCCATAACCCATTTTCTGGTAATTTGGATAAATAGCGACAGGCGCCAATCCCATAATATCTATATCGTGGTCACAAAGTGTTACCGGGGAAAATATAATATGCCCTACGACATTTCCGCCCTCTTCTTCAGCGACCATTGAAATGATCGGACTTGCTTTCTCTCTTAATAATTCTACGAGCTGTGCTTCGCCAGAACCATCAAACGCAGACAAATGAATATTACGTACATCATCATAGTCTTTTTTTTCTTCAAATCGAATTTTCATATGATCCTGCTAGTATTTTTTAATTCAGTAGTTATGATAATCAACATATCAATTAGGGAGTGAAAAATGAAATACTTTAAAATAATATTACTGTTATCCATGAGCACAATATTTAGCTCTATGGCAATTGCCGACACTTATAATGTAACCTTAAAACCCGGAACCATTCATAACATGTCAGCTTACAGAATGTGGATAAACCCGGAAGTTAAGAAAATCCGAGGCATCCTAATGCTCAACCCCGGTTCAAACGGCGATGGTCGAGCGGCCGTAGATGATCAATACTGGCAAGATTTTGCAAATAAACATGATTTTGCTCTGATGGGTACATTCCTTCAAGATCATATGCATCCAAATATGATGATCGAAGATTATATTCAAGTTAGTAAAGGCAGTGGTCAGGCAATCATTGATGCCATTGATCACTTTGCTGATGAAAGCGGTCACGAAGAACTTTCTTATGCGCCTTTCCTTCTTTGGGGAATGTCGGCGGGCGGTGAATTAAATTATGAACTTGCCGCATGGATACCTGAACGTATCATTGCTTTCGTTGTCAATATGGGTGGATATTACTATACTTCCGCTCCACCGGAAGCAACGCGTCAAACTCCCGGTTTATTTTTCGTGGGCCTTGATGACCTTCCATCACGTAATACAATGGTTAAAGGCCTGTTCTTGACACACCGCCGCGCCGGTGCACTCTGGACGCTTGCGGAAGAAAAAGGCGTAGGCCATGAAGTTGTCGGCAGCCGTGATCTCGCGGTGACCTATTTTGAGGAAGTGATGAAAAAGCGCTTACCTGAAAATGCCATGGGTTATAAATCATTAAAAGCTGTCAACGAAGATATGGGCACTGTTGGCAATATATATAAACACACCCTTGCGCCGCTTGAAGAAGGCCTTATGAAAGAAGCTACCGCATGGTTGGTATCAGACAAATTTGCCAAAGCATGGCAAGTGTTTGTTACCAAAGAACGTGAATGACTTATTGTGTCAGCTGTTGCAAGGTTAAATTGACCCAATAGCTGGCACCAACCACCAATGTGTCGTCTTCA
>JABIPV010000252.1 GCA_018699075.1 Kordiimonadaceae bacterium
ACGCGATTATTGCCAAGTTTAAACGCGAAAACGGCCTTGATTACGCCCGTGAGAATATTACTGTCAATTGTGGTGGTAAGCATACTATTTATAACACCTTTGTCGCGACCCTTAATGAGGGCGATGAAGTATTAATCCCAACGCCTTATTGGGTTTCTTATCCTGATATGACTTTATTGGCGGGCGGTACTCCCGTTTTTATTGAAGCAAGCATTGATACAAACTTTAAAATTACCGCCGACCAGTTGGACGCCGCAATTACACCAAAGACAAAATGGATCATTTTAAATTCACCCTCAAACCCATCTGGTGCCGCTTATTCATTTGATGAAATGAAAAAACTTACCGACGTTCTTCTGAAGCATCAACATGTATGGGTGTTCTCAGATGATATTTATGAACATATCATTTATGATGGGTTTAAATTCCACACACCAGTTTCCGTCGAGCCAAAATTAAAAAACCGCACTCTGACCATGAACGGTGTTGCCAAAGCATATGCCATGACAGGGTGGCGGATTGGTTATGCCGGTGGTCCGGTTGAACTTATTAATGCCATACGCAAAGTACAGTCACAAAGCACCTCAAACCCATGTTCCATATCACAGGCAGCATCCATTGCCGCACTAAGTGGTCCGCAAGATTATTTAAAAGATCGCGCGCGCGCGTTCCAAAAGCGCCGAGACCTTGTGGTGGACATGATTAACGATGTGCCGGGCTTATCTTGCCCAACTCCAGAAGGGGCCTTTTATGTCTATCCTAGTTGCGCTGAACTGATTGGTAAAACAACACCGGACGGCAAATTGATCGAAAGTGATCTTGACGTTTCAACATATTTACTTGAAAGCGTTGGCGTTGCCGTGGTTCATGGTGAAGCCTTTGGCCTGTCGCCACATTTCCGTATTTCTTATGCCACATCTGAAGACGTGCTAATTGAAGCTTGCGGGCGTATTAAATCCGCCTGTGCTGCGTTGATATAATAATGGATTATGATCTGATCATATTTGATTGTGACGGTGTGCTTGTGGACAGTGAACCGCTGTCAAACCAACTATTGCGGGATACGTTAGCAGGATACGGCCTTGATATGACTTTGGATGATGTCATTGATACTTTCGTCGGTCGGTCAATGTCTAAGGTGGTATCTATCGCAGAAGATTTGGGCGGCTTCACACTTCCCGATAATTTCTTGGATATATTGCAAGAAGAAACTTTTGAAATTTTTAAAAGAGACCTCAAACCTGTAGAAGGCATTGATCACGTTCTCAAAACCCTCCAACAAAAGAACCATAATTATTGCCTCGCCTCAAGCGGCAGTTTTGATAAAATGGACTTAACGCTCGGCCTTACGGGACTGCGCGGATATTTCGGTGATAATATTTATAACTCTTCCTTGGTAAAGCGCGGTAAGCCATATCCCGATCTGTTCCTCCATGCGGCCCATGAAATGAGTGTGGAACCCGCAAGGTGTCTGGTCATAGAAGACAGTCACCCAGGCGTTCAAGCGGCCGTTGCCGCAGGCATGGAAGTAATGGCCTATTCCGTGCGCGGCTTTGACGATAAGCTTAAAAAAGCAGGTGGACTTGTGTTTAAAGATATGCGAGACATCCTCTCCCACGTTTTAGACAACTAAGCTTTTTTACCAACCAATATTCAACATTTTTTGTTATGGGTATCAATAACTTCTTTAAATCATATCGCACCTTTCATCGATCTTGCCTATCTAAATTAGTTGACATACAATGACGCCGTCCCCTTTCAGATAAAGTTTATACTAGTAGGATAATCATTTAAACTTCTCAGTAAATTCAAATAAATATAATGAATTTTCACTTAATAGTCACATGTGTTTCTAAAAAAAAGACTAAAAGTAAACCACCTTCAATCATTGATTCATCTATAAAGCAAGACACCCCCGAAAATGTATTTGCTCAGTGGCAAAAATTAATTTCAAGTTGTTCGCTCAATTCCAAACGTGCTATCGACTTATATTCGGGACCCCTTTGGAAATCCTATTTAGATTCATGGAAGTTATTAAATACCTCAGACTTTAAGTCACATCTATGGATACTATCAGCCGGGTATGGTTTTATAAGTGGAGATAAAAAAATCAAACCTTACGATATAACATTTCAAGGAGGAGGCATAGGCGTCCCATCAGTTTTATCAAAGTTTTCTAATGATCATGGAACAAATAAAAGAAAGCAATCTCTTCAAAAGTGGTGGGATCTTCTTACAAAATCTAAAAACTCGAACCCAAACTCTATAACCTCGTTAACAAGTGAAGCTAAAAAAGATGATTATTTTTTAGTAGTTCTCGGAAAAGACTATTTGGATGCAGTCAGCAAGGACCTGAATAAAGCAATCAAGAATGCAAAATATCCAAGTCATAT